>NZ_DINY01000063.1:61367-61727 GCF_002426075.1 Empedobacter sp. UBA5528
AAAATAATAAAAATAATAAAACAATGAAAAAATTATTAGCCTTTGCTTTGGTTGCGACTTTAGGAATTAGCGCACAAGCACAAAATAAAAATGCAAAACACGATTTACATGTAAAAGGAAATTGTGGACAATGTAAAGATCGTATAGAAAAAGCGGCTTATGGTGTAAAAGGCGTAAAATCTGCTGAATGGGATAGTAATACACAAAATTTACATATCATATTGAATGAGAAAAAGAGTAAAGTGGATGATGTAGAAAACGCTGTAATAGCGGTTGGACACGATACTGATAATAAACGTGCAGAAGAAAAAGTGTACGGAAGTTTACCTTCTTGTTGTTCGTATGATCGTGAAGGTTCAG
>NZ_DINY01000010.1:0-10234 GCF_002426075.1 Empedobacter sp. UBA5528
ATGGTTAAAATGTTTTACTGTTTGCGTAGCAAATGATTTAAAACATTGAATGGCTGAAACTTATTTTGACCGTCGAAAATCAAAGACTTGATGTTTTGTAACTTTTGCATTAAGGTAAAAGTTTGAAGAATAAAATGATAAATAAAGAAAAGACATTTCGATACTATTTTCTTTTTCTATGAAACGAAAATCACTCAATGTGACAGCAAGAAAGAATAACACGTAAAACGTTAAGCGTATCACATAAACCGTAAAAACAAAACCCCTTTCCCAAAAACAAAGTTGGCGCGATGTACAGGAAAAGGAGTGGCTTTTAAAACTAATGTTGAATTAAAAAACGATGTAAAATTATGAAAGAGTAAACAGATTCACACTCTATCCCCCGAAGACAACACAAAGAGTATAAATGATCTTCATAAAATGATTAGTGTTAATTTTTTTCATTTATTAATGTAATTTTTAAAACTTGTCTATATCGGGGGATTTATAAAGGATGCGATTCTGAGACAAGCCCAGAATGACAAAATCCGTTTTTAAAAATGACAACGAATTTGAGTATTGAAAAAGAATGAAGAAAACGTCATATGATTTGGAGGCGAGTGTCAAAAAGTTGAAGAGAATGATTAAGATTATTCATTTTTTTTCTTGATAAAAAAAACGAATCAAAAAAAATCAAGTCCGTGCTTACAAGTCGGTCAATAACGGCTATTCGCTAAATGCTTTAAATCATTCGCATATGAAATGCGAACAGTAAATCATTTTTAACGCTCACTACGCCGAATTGACGCTCGACTTTTCAGCAATGACCGTTTCTAAACTCGTTGTTAAAAGTGAATTTGAGTATATAAATAAGAATTAAAAATCCGACGATTTAGAATCGAAATGTAATTCAACTCTAAATTATTGGAATAAAAAAGTTGGAGTGTTTGAGTGGAGTGAGTTGCCAACTTTATGGAAATAATTTATTTAGTTGAATCATTGAGAGACTACTGTCGGCATCTTTTTTTGTTTCGTTTTTTTGGATGCTCAAAAAAATGAAAGGAAGAAATTTTTGACAAGCTAAGAATACCAACGAGATGAGATTCTGAGACAAGCCCAGAATGACAAAATCCGTTATAAAAAGTGAACTTGAGTATTAATAAGAATAAAAACGTAAAACGTTAAGCGTAAAACTTATAACGTAAAAAAAACAAAAACCCCTTTCCCCAAAACAAAGTTGGCGCGATGTACAGGAAAAGGAGTGGCTTTTAAAACTAATGTTGAATTAAAAAACTTATGTAAAATTATGAAAAAATTTTACTTCAAACTCAATAGGCATATAATAAGTGTGCTATTGGGATTGTTTTGTGCAACACCTATGTTTGCACAAACAGGAAAAACCGTGACTGGAACGGTAATAGAACTACAAGTCCCACTGGTGGGCGTAATGGTAAAAGAGGAGGGAACCGATAATTCCACCTTTACCGATGACAATGGACAGTATTCGTTGATTTTACAACAAGATAATGCTAAACTAATTTTTGAGCAATTGGATTTCCCTATTCGAGAAGAAGCAGTGTTGAATAGAAGTGTGATCAATGTACGTTTCACAAAAGAAGTGGAGGGAATTCAGCTGAAAGATGTGGTGGTGAATGCGGGTTACTATGCTGTAAAAGACAAAGAACGTACAGGTTCTATTGCACGTGTAACCGCAAAAGAAATAGAGAATCAACCTGTTAATAATGTGTTGGATGCCTTGCAAGGTAGAGTTGCAGGTCTAGAAATTACCCCAACAACAGGAACAGCAGGTGGTGGTTATACCATTCGGTTAAGAGGTCAGAATAGTATAAATGCAGGAAATGATCCATTGTTTATAATAGATGGAGTTCCGTTTGATATGAATTCCATGTCTTACACTAGTATCTCTAATACCGTAATGCCCAATTCAAACATTAATCCGTTGAATTCTATCGATCCAAAATCAATCGAGAAGATTGAAGTTTTAAAAGATGCGGATGCCACAGCTATTTATGGTTCGCGTGGTGCAAATGGCGTGATTTTGATAACGACTAAAAAAGGACAAAAGAGAAAAACTACATTTAATATAGATTCATCGATTAGTGTCAATTCTATTACAAAAAAAGTAAATCTTCTAAATACAGAACAATACCTTATGTTGCGAAAGAAAGCATTTGAAAACGATGGTATTACAAACTACCCAGCAAATGCGTATGATATTAATGGAGCATGGGATCAAACGCGATATACCGATTGGCAAAAAGTACTAATAGGGAATACAGGTACAACCAATAATACAAGACTAAATATTATGGGCGGTAGCGAGCAAACAAGTTTTATGATTGGGTCCAATTTTATGAAAGAAACGTCTGTTTTATATGGGGATTATAGCTATAAAAAACTGAATGCCTTTGTCAATCTTAATCATTCTTCTAAAGACAATAGATTTAAAGTAGGTACTGTCCTAATTTATGGAGATGATAACAATGTATTACCAATAGAAAATTTAGCGCGTACAGCTAAAAAATTAGCTCCCAATGCACCCGCTTTATTCGATGAAAATGGAAATCTAAATTGGGAAAATAATACATGGACAAACCCTATAGCATCTACTTATAGTATATATCGTAGTCATGCAAATGTGTTGAATACCAGCTTTAATATGAGCTATGCTTTAACGGATCAATTTACATTTAAAACGAATTTGGGTTATAATCATTCAATTTTAAAAGATAAAAGTTTCAATCCACATACAGTAAGAAATCCTGCTAATGGTAATACAAGTGCTGATAGTAGTGTCATAATGAATGAAAATGAAAAAGAAGTATGGTCAATAGAACCGCAATTGGATTATCATTTAAGTTGGACAAATAGTGAAATTACCTTGAATGTAGGAGCAACTTTTATGATGAACGAACAAAATCAGTTGGTTACAAGAGGAGTTGGCTTTGCAGATAATGCACTAATGAATGTGAGTAGCGCGGCAAAAACATTTCAATTCCTGCAAGATATTTCTTCACAATATAAATACAATGCGATCTATGGACGATTTAATTACAGTTTGTATCAAAAATATATTCTTAATCTTACAGCAAGAAGAGATGGATCAAGTCGATTTGGAGAAGCCAATAAGCTAGCGAATTTTGGTGCAATAGGCGCTGCTTGGATTTTTTCGAAAGAACATCTATTGAGTGATCAATCGTGGTTGAGTTTCGGGAAATTGAGAGGGAGTTATGGAATTACTGGAAACGATCAAATAGGGGATTATCAGTATTTGAGTACGTATTCTATAAAACAAGATGGTTATGATGGAACAACTTATTTAACACCTTCTCGTCTACATAATCCGAATTTTTCATGGGAGAAAAATCGAAAGATAGAAGGAGCAATAGAATTGGCTTTTCTGAAAAATAGATTAAATCTTGAAGTAAACTATTACCACAATCAATCCAATAATCAGCTAATAGGCTATTCGTTACCTGCTACAACAGGGTTTACAACAATTCAAGCAAATTTAGATGCAGTAGTGGTTAATAAAGGATTAGAAATTGCTCTCCATTCAACCAATATTAAGAAAGATAAATGGCAATGGGAAACATCCTTTTTAATTACATTTCCAAAGAATAAATTAAAAGCGTTCGAAAATCTAGCTCAATCCAGTTATAGCAATCAATATGTTATTGGACAATCTATAAATATCACAAGGCTATACAATTATATAGGGATAAACCCTGTGAATGGAACTTATATGTTCGAGGATTATAACAATGATGGAAAAATAAGTAGTGCCCATGATCGTAGAATATATACGGATTTCAATCCCAAATGGTATGGAAGTTTAGGAAATACCATTCGTTATAACAATTGGAATCTTGAGGTACTTTTTCAATTTTCGAAAAAGAAAGCCTATAACGAATTGCATACATTAAATGCAGCTGGTACATTCTTTAATCAACCTACATCGGTTCTAGATGAAGGACGTACGCAAATTTATACAACAGGCTCTAATACAAATGCTGTTGTTGCTCAAAATTATTTTTATACAAGTACTGGAGTTGTAAGTGATGCTTCTTTTGTGAGGTTAAAATCACTCTCGATAAACTACAATGTTCCTCTTAAGAAAAATTATAAAGTCGCTTTATATGCACAAGGTTTTAATCTGCTAACGCTTACGAATTATAAAGGAGGGGATCCCGAACAAATTGAAGATTTTTTACCTCCATTAAAACGTATCGCATTTGGAACAACTATCTCATTTTAAAAATTAAAACCATGAAAAATAATAGAAAAATATATGTGATGAATACATTCATCCTATTGATTGCCATATTCACATTGGCTGCTTGTAATGATTGGATTGAAACAGATGATCCTAAGGGAGAAATAAAAATTGAAAAGGTTTACAACAACGAGCAAACTGCTAATGCAGCAGTTGCGAGTATTTACAAAGACATGAAAAATGATGGTTTGTTATCGGGAAGTACAAATGGAGCAAGTGTTTTATTTAGTTTGTATGCAGATGAACTTGATTTTTATGGTTCTACGAGCAATAACCTTTCAATGTTTCATACTCATCAATTATTGCCTTCTAATAAACTGGTAACGTCTATATGGGCAAATAATTATAGAATTATTTATGAAACAAATTTAGCTATAGAGGCATTAAATAATTCAACAAATTTATCCCTTGAGTTAAAAAATAAATTGATAGCAGAAGTGTTGTTTATAAGAGCATTTACGCACTTTAATTTAATGAATGTATATGGTAAAATACCCTATATCACTACACCCAATTATCAGATCAATCGATATGTTTACCGTGATGAAATAAAGATTGTTTACGATAATATCGAAAAAGATTTGCTCCAAGCAAAAGGTTTATTGGTAAATAATGTGGCGTCTAATGCGAATAACAGAGCAACTATATATGCAGTATCAGCCCTATTAAGTAAGCTGTACTTATACCAAGAAAAATGGGACAAAGTAGTGAGTGAATCGCAAGGAATTGTTCAAAATCAGAATTTTTCATTTCAACAACCAATAGAAAATCAATATAAAAAGGAAAGCAAGTCTACAATATTTCAATTTTCATCGACCATAAATGGTGAAAATACGTTAGAAGGATCATATTTTATTATTAATACTGGACCACCAACTCGAGTAGCTTTACGACAAGATTTTATAAGCCAGTTTGATCCACAGGATAAAAGGTTACAATCTTGGACAAAGAAAGTAAGCAATACAACAAATACACAATCTTGGTATATACCGTATAAATATAAAGAAAATGCAAATACAGGTTCAAGCAAAGAGTTTTCTATTGTATTTGGTTTGTCAGAAATAGTCTTGATGAGAGCAGAAGCTTATTTGCATACAAACGAATTGGCATTGGCAGTGAAAGAAATTAATATCATTCGAGAGAAAGCAGGGTTAAATCCGTTTAATTCTTCTAATCCAAATGAGATTAAAAAAGAACTTATACTTCAAAGAAAACTAGAATTGTTTACAGAACATGGAAATAGATGGTTTGATTTGAAACGTTGGAAAATAGCCGAGGAAACCCTAAAACCTATAAAATCAAATTGGAAACCAAGAGATTTAATTTTACCAATTCCAGAAAGCGAATTATTGATTAATCCTAATCTAAATCCTCAAAACGATGGTTATTAAATATCTCAATACAATACTAGTTATGCTGCTTGTCTGTTTGGGATGTTTTGCAAAAGCGCAAGAGAGTCAAAAAACTTCGAATTGGACAAAACATACTTTATTTACAGATGTAAGTAGCGATGGAAAGTGGGTTGTTGTAAATGATATGCAAGATAAAAATAATGTTATACTTGTACAGACAGAATCTGGTGTTAGAAAAGAATTGGGGTCAATTATTCTTTTGAAATTTTTGAAAAATAATGATATACTATCTTTTGTTGATGATCAATCAAATTTGCATCTAATTGATTTAAAAACACTAAAAACAATCTTGCAAGTTGAGGTATTACATAAAAGATATTTTACAAACCATAATCAAACGATAATTTCATTCCTAAGAAAGGGCGAAAAAGAGAAAAAAGATTTACAGTTACTTGATTTGAAGAGTAACAAGTCATATACGATACACGATGTTGAAAACTACCAGTGGCATCCCGCCAAAGATGAGTTAATTTTTCTAACATCAAATATGGATTCTAACACTAAAACATTAAAAAAATGGGAATCGGATTCAGAAAATCAGCAGTCTCTCTTTATAACTCCAAAAAATGAAGTGAAGATCATAGGGTGGCAAAGCGATCAAAAAAGTATACTTCTATTAGAAGACACGGTCGACGGAGGGATACTTTACACGATTAATACCCAAAATAAGGAGGTAAAATCTTTGGCTTGTAAAAAATTATTTTCTGATGAGGTAGTTCGTAAAATAAATGGTTTTGATACTACAAGTGATCGTAACGGAATAGTCTTTTTTAATGTAGATATCGTAAAGAGTAAAAATGATAATTACAGTATTTGGGATACCCAAGATGCTTTAATCGCACCTAGAAAAGCTGTTGCTGAAGAATATGTTTTGAATAAACAGAGCATAAGATGGGATACAAAAACGAATGGATTTTCTATCATTACTTCAAATAAATTGAATGCTGTAATCATTAAACCTAACTTTAATTATGCATTAGCGTATGACTTTTTAGAAAATGAACCTTCTACAGAACAATATACTGTTGCCGATTTATACCTAAAAAATTATGAAAAAGGAGAAGAGAAGTTAATTGTTCCGGCACATTATTTTTCTTACGATTATCTTTCATTTTCACCGAGTGGAAAATATATCATGTATTTTAAAGATACAAACTGGTGGGGGTATGATACAGAAAATGATAAGCACATTAAAATTACCATACCATCAAATTATTCTTTTTATAAAACAAACGATATGTATTATAAACATCCAACACCATATGGAGTAGAAGGGTGGTCTATAAATGAAAATGAAGTATTTGTGTATGATGAGTTTGATATTTGGATGTATGATATAAAAAATGGTAATGCTAAAAGGTTAACAGCTAGTAAAGGGAATATAAGTTATAGATTTAATAAAAAAGAACGAAAAAATACCTCTCACATTGATATCAATCAAAAGTTGATGTTAGATCTATCGACTAAAGATGAGCAAAATGGTTTTGCTTTTTTTGAAAAAGGTAAAATTTTACCAATTGTCTTAGAATCCAATACGATTGAAAATGTTGTATGTATTAATAAGCAAACGTGTTTTTTTAAGAAGTTTAGGTATAACTTATCTCCAGTCATTGAGCGTGTAGATTTGGCTACGAAAAAAAGAAAGATGGTATATCAAAGTAATCCCGATTTGGCAAAGTTAGATTTAGGTAAAAGTGAAAGTATAGAATACAAGAACATAAAAGGAAACAAATCGAAAGGGATTTTACTTTACCCAACTAATTTTAATCCTACCAAACAATATCCTGTTATTTACTATATATACGAGAATATGACGTATAAAGTAAATCAGTTTGCAAGTCCAACAAAATATACAGAAGACGGTTTTAACATTCTTAATTATATATTGGATGGGTATTTTGTTTTTTTACCCAATTTAGAATATCAAATAGGGAATTTAGGTGAATCAATTGTTGTGAATATAGAAAATAGTGTAGAAGAACTAGTAAGTCGATCCTATATTGATAAGAATAGATTAGGATTAATAGGGCATTCGTTTGGTGGTTATGAAGCGGCATTTATAGCAACACATTCCAATTTGTTTAAGGCAATTGTAGCGGGTTCTGGCGTGATGGATTTGGTTTCTTGGTCGCATGATGTACAATGGGAAGGTTGGTTTAGAGAGCAAGCATGGAGGTTAGAAAGTCAGCAGTTTCGAATGAAAGATAGTTATTATACAGATAAAAATAACTACATAAGAAACTCACCTTTCTATCAGGTGGAAAACATGAAAACGCCTTTATTGTTGTGGACTGGTAAATCTGATTATAATATAAATTGGTATCAAAGCATATATATGTATATGGCAATGAAAAAATTAAATAAAGAAGGTAAATTGATTTTATTTAATAATGATGGTCATTATTTAACTCGTAAAGAGAATCAAGAAATGTTATATGATTCAATCTTAAGTTGGTTTAATACATATTTAAAATAAGAGAAAGGAGCTATTACGCTCCTTTCCTTTAAATTATGGTTGCCAATGCATCAAGTTTTGACTACATTGAGTACCATTTTTAAATTCAAATACTTCTTTAGAACCAATTGTACAACTTACAGTTCCTATGTTATTACAAGTGGCATCTACCTGTTCACATTCTTCTAAATCATTGTAAATATATGCAGTTGCATACTCTGTAGATTTGTTAGAAGATTTACCTTCAGTGGCAAATGCAAAAGCAACAGCCATCATTCCTACCCCAATAGGTAGCGCTTTTTTTAGAAAATTTGTTTTCATTTTGTATAATTTTAATGTGGTGACTTACTCTATTATACAGGTTTTCAGTCTTCCCCTGCGCTGCGCAACGATTTATTTTTTCAATTGATAGCGATAAATTTCATTATCAATTACAGCAAAAACAGAGTTTTGGTATATTTTAAAATCCCTAAGTTGTTGTTTAGGTTTATGATAGAGGTAAAAACTGTGGAGATAATGGTTGTTTACAAGATCATATACATCTATGATGCTTGCACTTTGGTGTTCTTCTTCAAAATTTCCCAGTCGTTTGCTGTGGATGTAGAGATAATCTCCATAGGTAGCTATCGTTTCATTCACTCGAATTGTCTTTGGACCTAATCGATAGTTTTGGTCTTTTTTATAAAAAGCAACATCAAGTTCTTGTTCATTTAAAGAATCGATGCTTTTCATAACATTTTTTTCATTCATCATAGAATCAAGTATGATAATTTCATTTTTATAATAATAGACATATAAAAAGATCTGATGTTGTTCATTCCAAATGAGTAATCCATCCAAATCAAATGCTCCATTTTGTTGGCTTTTTAAAGTTGTATCGTTTATTTTTAGTTGAAATCCATCTACTGTTTTATACAATAAAGCGAGTGCTGTTTGTTTAGTTTTTTGACTTGTTATAGAAAGACCAAAATGATCTTTTTTTCCAGGAACATATTGATTATAATAAGCATTATCAATAGTTTCAAGAGAAGCTGTATAATCGTTTAATATTCCTTTTTCTATAATTCCTACTGTTCCATCCCCTAAGTAGAAGTAAGGGGAGTTTACGGATGTTATTATTCGTTTATAAGGGAGTAGCTCATTTTTTATTTTGATCCGATTATTAGTTACATTTTGTGTATGGTAATCATAAGTTCTAAGAAATAAAGGAGCATTAGGATGAGCTAAATAAGCATAACAACTATCAATACCTGCTATATAATAACCTGTGGATTCTAAGTTGAGTATAGTTAGTTTTTCTGCTAAATGCGGAATGTATTTACGTGTAAAAGCATTGTTATATTGAGATTTTTTTTCAGATAAACCGTATATAATGGTTACACTAACAACTCCGATTATTGTAAGAGTAGTTTGTTCAATTATATAGCCTCTCCATGTTTGAGAGGATTTTGCTATTCTAATGCCAATTAGAGCCAAACCTACAAATACGATATTAAAAATCAAATGTTCCGTCCATCCCATCTTTTCTAGAACTCCACCACAAGAACAAGGAGTAAATGCCGTGAAATGTAGAATAATGACAATATAGGTGGTGAACATCACCATTAAAAAAAGTGAAATTTGTAAGGCTAATTTTCTAGTTCGCTCAAACATCAAGATAACTGCTGTTACAAGTTCTATCGCAATAATTCCATGCGATATAGTAATCGCATAACTTGCTAATAAGGGCGATTGTCCTAGCTGCGTTTGAAAGGTTTCAAAATCTATCAGTTTACTCACCGCTGCATAAATAAACAAAACAATAAATAGGTAGCAGATGAGCGTTTGTATAAACGGTGCAATTTTTCTCATCTCTTTGTATTTTAATTTATAAAAAATAACTTTCTAACATCTAACATCTAACATCTAACATCTAACATCTAACATCTAACATCTAACATCAGTTTTCATCTTCATCAATATTTCTCATATAAGGATCTTTATCACGAGGAGGATCGTTTTTAGAAGATGTGCTATCCTTAATATTATCTTTCAAAGAAGAAGTAATACGTTCTGAATGAATCGGGGTGTCTGGATATCCTAACGAAAGTT
>NZ_DINY01000021.1:0-3389 GCF_002426075.1 Empedobacter sp. UBA5528
CTCACCTTGCCACTCAGACATCTCACCTAAAACATTCACCACTCGAATGCCTTGACTACTCAAATAACTACAAGCCTGCGACGAACGCCCGCCAGACTGGTAAACGATATAATACGTTACTTCTCTTCTACAGAAAAATGTCTTCTTTTAGACATACGAAAACTCCCTATAAAATAGATTGGGAATTTTTGTTTTTTCCTTGTCTACTTTATAGGGAACATATCAATAACAGCATTCTTATCTTTTGTTTAATTAATAATTTTTAAACTCATTTATCTTTGAAAAAAAGTTTAATCCCTATTGCAGACAATATTAAAGATAATCCAGTAAAGCGTATAGCATTCACTATTCCTGTAGAATCAACAGTATCAGATTCAGGAAAAATTATTTTTGGTAAAATAATTAAAATCAAAAGTGAAAAAAGAACTAAAACAATACCAATCTTTTTCATATTACCACCATAAATTAGAAGATTTACCTCTGCCAAAACCGTTCACAAATGAATCATGCGAATTGAAAGTTTTGTACTTTGTTCCAGAAGCATTCTCAACCATTACCTTTCCATCTTTTCTTGTATACGCATTCTGAGAATAACCTTGTGTATTAGTCCGAATAAAACCATTTTGTTTTACAGTCTTAATTTTCTTACCACTACCATTATCATAAACATCATAAGTATACTCGTTCACATATCCCCATATAGCAGCTGTGAAGTATGCGTGACTGGCTTTCGTTTGAGTTCCGACTATCTTCTCATTAGAAGGTCCACTACGTGTCATAGATGTACTATAACTAAAAGAAGTACTTAATTTTACACCTTTAATCTCAGCATTTATTCCAAATGAAAAAGAAACAGATTTAGACTTAGAAGTTTTAGCATCCAATTTTTGTACATATTGGGTTGCAACAACTTGATCCGTAGTTAATTTTCTTGTTTTTACTAATTTCCAAGTCTGTCCGGTTGCGCTTCTCAACATTGGGTTTGAACTATTATTTGAAGCAATTTGATCACCTAAAGCTTGTTCTTGTTCTAATATCTCTTGATCAGTCAATTTTTCTTCTACATATGGATTAATTGCTTCTGAATCTACTTCTGTATCTACATTTTCAAAAACTTCTTCTCCATACACAGTTACAGGTACTGACAATCCCAAAAACATCATAGAAACTAAACATAACGAAATAAGTTTGTTCATTAACAACTCCCCTTACCCTTTATTAATTTTATATTAACTGTATAATAAAACCTCCTATAAAGCAAGCGTTTTCTTAACGGTTTTAAACGATTACCCTTCATCTGAAAGATCACAGTTACTGAGTATTTCTGTTCTTGCTCGTTAGTTATAACTGTGAACTGTCAATTTTACGTTGTTCCCTTATAGCTTTGGATTCTAAAGATTGAATTCAAACTATCTCTCTTTAATTATAATCTATTATTTTCTATAAAATATAAACGTGTTGTATGTTTAAAGCGTACCTTAAATAGACATAATCGTTACATTAGAAAAATACGGTTTTCTCGTGTGTGATTAGGGGGTGTTTTAAATTGTGTAAGAAAGTAGGTTGAACTTTTGAAAATTGCATACATACTAGTCTCATCGATCGATCAAAATGAACAACGTCAAATTTAGGAAATGAAAAAATTTTCATCGAGAAGCAATCTGGAGCAACCATCACTCAAAGACCAATTTTTCAAGAGGCTTTAGATTTTGTTAGAGAACAGGATGTTTTTATTATGGAAACTATCGATTAACTCGGAAGGAATTATGATGAGATCATTGATTTCGTGAATTATCCTAAGAAGAAAAATGTACAGCTGGTTATCACTAGTTTACAATTATGGCTGAAGCGATCAGAAATCCTCTCCTGGATAAATTTATCAAAAACCTAATCGTTCAGATCTTGGCCATGATTGCTGAGCAAGAGCGTACCGAATCAAAACGACACCAGGTACAAGGAATCAAGATTGCTAAAGCGAATGGTGTTTATAAAGGTCGCCCCAAACTCTATAGTGCAGACACAAAAGATCCTCAACATCGCCTTGTTTATAAAAGCATCGTTGAAGATCTTAATAAGGGAATTGCTATTTCAAAGATTGCAAAGGAGTATAATGTTACCAGACAAACTGTTTATAGAATAAAAATAGATAGTTTTCAATAAAAGTTAAAATTAAAAAAATTTCTTAATTAAGTAATTTTTCAAAATTAACTATTCATTCACTTCTGTTTATTAGCTGTATGAAAAAGCAACTGTAAAATTTTGTATAAATTGTTTATCCAGTAAAAGGTTCTCTTACATTAAGCTAGCAATTTCAGTATTCGTCCAGTCAGATGGGTTTTTAATAGATAAAGCATTAACGAAATTTAATATTTTACTTTTAAATTTTTCAAGCATCTTATCATTTACTGAATAGCAATTGTGATTAACGTGTACATTATTAAATAGTACATTTGATTTATGAAAAGCAATACAAAAAACATCAGGTCCGCTAATGAAAGAGCCGTTATACCAATTTTCTGAGTGCAGTAACTGTTCGGCATTATCTCTTGAAAACTTGTCGTTAGTTGTTCGGTTTTTACATTCGATGACAAAACTATAATCCCTAGTCGCCCAAAAAATTATCGGGTCCATCATTGTAATCATTTTCGAGTCTTGAAGAATCATATCCAGAAACTCACCGATTTCCAAAAGTCCAGATTCAAAGATATTGCTATTATTCTTCGGCGAATAAACAAGCTTAATTAATATAGAACGAACTGTAATTTGAAAATCTGTAGCATTGTCATATTGATTTATCCAATTTTTTACATTTGTTATTTGTTCAGTTGTTGATCGGGTCTTTTTCGTCAAAAGTGGTATTGCAGGTATTAAAAGATTTGCATTTTTTTGTTTCGCTTTTATTTGCATATCATTTGCTGCGCTTTGGTTATGTGAGTTTGTAATATGTGCTCCTAATTGTAAATACCAACCTTGATCATCTATAGAAATATCTGAATTATTTATAAAGTTACTACTTAACAAATCAACTGCTGATTCAAACTGGTTATTTTCATAATTAGAAAGAACTTGATATTCTCTTTTTGCCAATTCTAAGACGTTATATTCAGTTTCTTCACGGTATATTTTCAAATAAGATTTGAGTTTACTTTTATGGCCGCGCCAACTACTTGTATTTCTTTTTTCATATATAAACCTCTTATCTTGAGAGTATTCTTCTTATTAGGATCGCATAAAAGTTCAGATGAGGCAACAAGTGAATTCAGGCTAATTTGTACTATACTGTTATTTTGAATGCAACTTTAATTCCATTCATAGCACACAAAAAAACATGAGCCATTCACTCGCTCATGTTTTTTATTCTACTAATCTCACCTTGCCACTCAGACATC
>NZ_DINY01000006.1:0-41603 GCF_002426075.1 Empedobacter sp. UBA5528
AAATATTAATAAGCTAAAAACCAAAATTATTTAAAATGCACAACGGGTTAGATAACATATATTTTAAATATAAACCTCAACAGAAAACCTGTTGAGGTTTTTTTATGAACTAATATTTTAAAAATGTGGTTTATTTTTTAATAAAAACATCTATGCAAATAGACTGCACTGATGAGCTGTAAACTTGCAATAGAAATTAATTAGCGTTTAAAACTAAATTCACATAACGATGAAAAAAATTCTATCATTAGCTGTAGTTCTACTATCAATTAATATGTTGTATGCTCAAGAAAAAATCGAACAATTAACATATGAGAATACACAAGATATAAACTACTTTAATACCGTTAAAAATGGTACAGAAGTTACTCAATATATTACCAGTAGTAAAAATACTGTAAGTATTGGCGATACTTTAATTTTAGGTTCTCCTACGTCCGAAGAGATTAGAACAAAAACTGTAGCTGGTTCTTATGGTAATCAATTAAGAGGTGGTATAGGACAATCTAGAGGTGTTTCAAAAAAAACTTACGAATTTATACAAATGGGAAGACCTGCTGGTTTTGGTAATATAATGGCTGCAATGAATGGTGATGCTCCTAGTATGGCTGATAATAGTTTTAAAAATACGAAAGTCATTGTTAAAGAGATAAAAACGTTTCACAGAGGGAGTAAAAATAAACCTTTATATGTAGTAATGGTACTAGGTGAAATAAATGGAAGAGCATTTGGTGTTAATAAATATTTAAGTGTCATGGATTCAGAATTAGCAATAGAGTCTGGTGAAATACTATTAAAGAATAGAAAAATGACTCGTGAAGAAGCTATCGAAAAACTTAAAGAAGCTAAAGGATTAATGGAAATTGAAATGATGACGAAAGAAGAATTTGATCAATTAAAAGAAGAGTTAACTCCTATTATTAAACAATAAAAAATCATTACCAAACCTTAACTCCTTAGTTGAGGTTTTTTATTAATCCCCTAGTATAATTTTCATTCCCCATTAAAGAAATTTGTATCGAGAAGTAAGACGATAAACAGAATAAAATTATTTTTGAGTTATTTTATTGAGACAAAAAAAACCTCGAAAATAATTTTCGAGGTTTTGTATTTATTATTGAAATGATCTTCTTATTCTGCAATACTTGGAACTGAAATCAATTCGTTTGTATCAGCATCATAATCGATTTCATCAAAACTAAATCCAAACAATTGTAAGAACTCATCATGATAACCTTTGATATCAGAAATTTCTTTGATGTTCTCAGAAGTTACAATTTTCCATAAATCATCTACTTCTTTTTGTACATCTTCGCGCATTTCTAAATCATCGATACGAATACGTCCATTTTCATCCAAAGGAACTTCTCCATTTACAGTATACAAGCGCTCTGCAAACAAACGTTGCATTTGCTCTATTGTTCCTTCGTGAATTCCTTTTGCTTTCATTACTTTGTACAATAACGAAATATATAATGGCACAACTGGAATCGCAGAACTAGACTGTGTTACCAAAGCTTTGTTTACAGAAACGTAAGAAACACCATTCAAATCAGCTAATAATTCGTTGATAACAGGAACCGTTTTTTCTAAATCGTTTTTAGCCATACCAATCGATCCATCTTTGTAGATTCTATGCGTCAATTCTGGCCCTATGTATGAATAAGCAACAGTTTTTACGCCTTCAGCTAAAACACCAGCAGCTTTCAAATCTTCCATCCAAAATTTCCAATCCTCACCTCCCATTACAGCAATTGTATTATCAATTTCTTCTTGAGATTCAATCGGATCAATTGTAATATCGGTAACTTCTGCTGTATGAAAATCTACTGTTTTATTTGTAAATGGTTCACCAATTGGTTTAAGAACTGATGAATACGCAACACCTGTTTTTGGGTGTGTACGACGAGGCGAAGCTAAACTGTAAACTACTAAATCTACTTGACCTAAATCTTGTTTGATTAAATCAATCGTTTGTTGTTTAATCTCATCAGAAAAAGCATCTCCATTAATACTTTTTGCATACAAACCAGCTTCTTGTGCTTCTTTTTCAAAAGCAGCTGTGTTGTACCAACCCGCAGTCCCCGGTTTTCTTGGCGCAGCAGGTTTTTCAAAGAAAACACCTATTGTTGCAGCATTATATCCAAAAGCAGCTGTAATACGAGATGACAGACCAAAACCTGTCGAAGCTCCAATTACCAATACTTTTTTTGGTCCTTCGGCTGAAATATTTTTTGATTTTACGTACTCAATTTGATTGTGAACATTTTTTGCAGTTCCCTCAGGATGAGTCGTAATGCAAATAAAACCTCTTGTTCTTGGTTGAATAATCATTATACTTAATTTAGTCGCATAAATTTATAAAATAAATTCTATATAACGAAACGATCTTTTTGTACATAAAATCATTCTATTTTTGAGAAAATTAATAGAAATACAGATTTCGATTTACTACATTTACAACTACTCAAAACCTACTTACCTATGAAAGATATTCACATGGGCTATTTAATCAAAAAAAGAGTCGACGAACTTGGAATTGATATATCCCGTATCAAGGGCTTCTTCAAAACTTATTCTGAAAAGGAAATTAATGCCCAATATTTAAGCAAAAGTATACAAACAGACGATTTATTAAAATGGTCGAAGTTGTTGAAATATGATTTTTTTTAGAATTTATACACTGAAGAAAAAAAGAAATTTCTAATGAATACAATATCCCTAAAAACACTATTCATAATTGGATAAAAAACTCCTACCAAAAAATTAAATCTTATGATTTGAATTCTGTTCTAGAAATTTTAAAATTTCAGCAAAAAAATAATTATACCAATACGTATACTGCTGATAAGTTTAAAATCAGTCGAAACACTGTAGCTAAATGGCGTAAAATATATGAGTATAAAAAAACGGTTTCAAAAAGAAACCGTTTTTTTTATTTATCTATTATTTTTATCCTCTTTTATTACTTTATGTACCGCCAAAGTTGCAAACGGAATAAATGCGTACATCACATAAATAATAAAATCTTCATCGTCCCATTTATATATTCTTCTGACTCTAAAAAGTAAAATCAAATAAGCTGTAAACCAAAAACCGTGAAAACAACCAGCAAATGGCATTGGCAAAACATAACCGAATTGATATTTAATTGGCATTGTGACCAAAAATAAGAGCGTACAACTTATCGTTTCCCACACACATGATGTGCTAAACCATTTTTTTAACTTTTCGTCAGATACGTTTAACATTTTGCAAATTTAATCGTTTATTGATAGTAGAGGTATGATAATCATTAGTTAAAAAGTTTATTTTTACTCAATTATTGAAATAACTATTACTATTTATGATTATTAAACGTTATAATTATTACTATTCATGATAATTACACATAATAATTATCAATATTATTTATTAAATTTGTAAAAATCCAAAACCTTATAATTAATGCATGTAGATAATTTTATTTCAAAAAAATTCAATTTAGCTTTACCCTACTGGACAATTATCTGTCCCATTCTTGCCATTTTTTCATTAACAATAGCCGAAGGATTTAAAGATCAGATGTGGTTTTCTGGAGTCTTAGGAATCATTTTAATTTCAGCTGTTTTATCAGCTGTACATCACGCAGAAGTTGTAGCGCATAAAGTTGGTGAACCTTTCGGAACCATTATATTGGCTTTAGCTATTACAGTTATAGAAGTTTCGCTAATTGTTTCATTAATGATGTCCGAACCTACCGGCTTCCCTTCTGTTTTGGCAAGAGATACCGTTTTTGCTGCTGTAATGATTATTCTTACCGGAATTATCGGAATCTGTTTATTGGCTGGAGGAGTTCGTTATAGAGAACAGAACTTTATCAAACAAGGTGTTTCAACTGCTTTAATTACTTTAGTTGCAATATCTATATTGACCTTGGTTTTACCAAATTTTTTGACATCAGAAAAAGGAGGTGAATTCTCTTCTTCCCAGTTAATCTTTGTCGCAATTATTTCTCTTATTTTATATGGCGGATTTATTTCTGTCCAAACCATTCGTCATCGCGATTATTTCTTACCGCAAACTAGCAAAGATAATGTGACATCAGAATTACATGTCGAAAAACCAAATTTATTGACTACAATCTCGAGTTTAGTTTTATTATTAGTTGCTTTGTGTGCAGTTGTTTTATTATCAAAAAAATTATCGCCAACCATCGAAACAATTGTGATGGATTTAGGTGCTCCAAAATCATTGGTGGGAATTATAATTGCCGTAGTTATCTTATTACCAGAAGGTTTAGCCGCATATAAAGCCGCAAAACAAGACCGTTTACAAACAAGCCTTAACTTGGCTTTAGGCTCTGCTTTAGCATCAATTGGTTTAACAATTCCTGCGGTAGCAATTGTTTGTTATTTCACAGGATTAGAAGTCACATTAGGAATAGACGCAAAATCATCTATCTTATTAGTGTTATCCTTGTTCACCGTTTATTTATCATTAAATTCTGGTCGAACAAATATTCAGCAAGGAATTGTTTTATTAACACTTTTTGCGACATATTTATTTACAACAATAGTTCCTTAAAGGAAATTTAAAGACATAAAAAAACGACTCAAAATTTAATTTTGAGTCGTTTTTTCTATTATTTTTTTGGTAAAGAAACCATATTCGAATCTAACTTTTGATCTTTTTCTAAGAATATTTTTCCTCTCAAAATACTTTGAATTGTATTGATTAATTCTTTTTCGAAAGAATCTCTTAATTGAGATTGATGAAAAATTAACGAAACTTCGCGTGTTGGAACTGGTGACTCAAAGTTTTTGACAAATTTCTTATATTCTTGTGGCAAATCATCTGCAACCAAAGCAGGCAACAAAGTCATTCCGTATCCATCGTTCGCTAATTTAACTAAGGCTTCAAAACTTCCTGAATCTAACTTAATCGGACGATTTTTCAGATTAGAAGTATCACATAAAGCCAACACATTATTTCTGAAACAATGTCCTTCTTGCAAGATTAATAAATCAGAAGTGTTTAGATCATCTTCATTGATTTTATCTTTGTCAGATAAGCGATGCCCGTTTGGTACATAAGCCACCAATGGTTCATAATAAAGAGGTTTTTCGATAATTTGATCTTCGAAAAGTGGCGAAACCACAATACCAAAATCCAACGAACCATCTTTTATTCCTTTTATAATTTTATCCGTTTGCAATTCTTTGATAATAAGATTCGATTTCGGATTATTTTTCTGAAATGTTTTATAAAATAATGGTACCAAAGAAGGTAAAACAGTAGGAATAACACCAATAATGAAATCACCTTCTAACAAACCTTTTTCTTCGTTTACCAAGTGTTTCATTCGGTTAGCTTCCATTAAAATTGTTTTTGCTTGCGCAACAATTTTCTCTCCAATTTGAGTGATTTTGATTGGATGCGATGTTCTATCGAAAATATCAATATTCAATTCTTTTTCCAATTTCTGAATCTGCATACTCAATGTTGGTTGAGTTACAAAGGATTTATCAGCAGCAATTGTAAAGTTCTTATGCTCAGCCACTGCCAGCACATATTGTAATTGTACTAATGTCATATATAAAAATTGATATCTATAAATTTTTGTGATAAAGATATACATTATTATATTATCAATCTATATCTTAAATCATAATTTAATCCATAAAAAAAGCCCGAATAAATTCGAGCTTATCATTAAATATAAATTTAATTATTTGTTTAATTGTTTCTGAATTTCAGCTGTCCAATCTTGTAATTTTTTAGCATCTTCTGGTTTCAAAGTTTGAGTAAAACCTTGTAATTCTTTTTGAAAATCTACTGATTGTTTTGTCAATTCAGCTAATTTATTTGCATCACCAGCAGTTGCAGCTAATTTCATGTCAGCAGCCCATTTGTTGTATTTTCCAACAAATTCAGTAATTTTTGGATCAGAGAAAGTTGGTAAATCTTTTGCTACATCAGCAACTTTATCCATTGTCTCTTTTCCAGCTTCTACTTGCTCTTCTACTGTATTTGCTACATTTTCTTGCGTATTTTCTACTTTTGCATCTACTTTTTCTTTTTCAGATTTACAAGAAGATAAAGAAACTACACCTAATACTGCAGCAGCTAAAAATAATTTTTTCATTTTTAATTAGAGTTTTAAAGTTAATATTATTGATTGTTCAAGTTAAACAAATCTAACGATTTATTTCTGTTAAATTTTTAATTTTCTTTCGAGAATTGGACTTCATATAAATTGGCATAATAACCTTTCTGAGCCAACAATTCGCTATGTGTACCTTGCTCAACAATCATTCCATTATCCATCACAATAATTTTATCTGCATTTTGAATCGTCGCCAAACGATGTGCAATAATGATAGAAGTTCTACCTTGTGTTAGCTTATCCGTTGCTTTTTGTATCAATTCTTCCGACTCTGTATCAATAGAAGAAGTAGCCTCGTCCAACACCAAAATCTCTGGATTATAAATATATGCTCTCAAAAATGAAATCAATTGACGTTGACCTACAGAAAGTGTCGAACCACGCTCGCTTACCTCACTGTAATAGCCTTTTGGTAATGACATTATAAAATTATCAATTCCAATAATTTTCGCAGCATTTTGTACTTCTTCCAACGAAATATCTTTATTACCTAAAACAATATTGTCATAAATCGTTGTATTAAACAAGAAAACATCCTGCAAAACAACTGCAACGTGTTGACGTAAATTCTTCAATTCCATATCATGAATATTTACATCATCTATTTTAATTGTTCCAGAATCGATGTCATAAAAACGACTCAATAAATTAATTATAGTAGATTTTCCTGCACCTGTGGCACCTACAATTGCAATTTTTTCACCTGGTTTTGTCGAAAAAGAAATTCCTTTCAAAACCAAATTATTCGGAACATAAGAAAACTTCACATTTTCAAAATCGATTTTACCTTTTACATGATCCAATTTTATTGTTCCATTATCTGGCAAAGTTTGATCATCATCAATAATTTTGAACACACGATCCGCTCCTACCAACCCACGCTGAATCGTATTGAAACGCTCTGCAATTGCACGCATTGGCGCAGTTAACAACGTAACATATTGTGTAAAAGCAATCAAATCTCCGACAGAAACATCTCCATAAACAGCTGTTCTAAGCCCTCCAAACCAAATCAAACTTCCCGTTGCTAAAGCCGAAATAATATCGACAACAGGAAACATTAATGAAAAATAGAAAACTGTTTTTAGATAATTTTTCTTTAAATCATTATTAATCGAAACGAATTTATTGTATTCTGCTTGCTGACGATTAAAAACCTGAATAATATTCATTCCTGTTAATCGTTCTTGCACAAACGTATTTAATTTCGCCACAATTGTACGTTCTTCTTGGTAAACATTTTTCAATGCTTTTTGGAACAATCGTGTAATAATCATCATCAACGGAAGAATCACAATCACAACTGTTGCCAAAACCCAGTTCATCCAATACATCACAAAAACGATGAAAACGATTTTCAATACATCGCCTAACATCACTAAAATTCCGTCATTGAAAACCTCAGCAATCGTTTCAATATCAGAAACTGAACGTGTTACCAAAACTCCATTTGGCGTTTTATCGAAGTAACCAAGCTTGAATTTAATCAAATGATTATACAAACGAACGCGCAACAAACGGATAACTCGTTGTGCAACAACATTCGCTAAATAAACCATAAAAAAAGACAAAATTCCTTCGAAAACTAACACCAAAGATAGTTTCACGATTTGCATTTGAAGCCCTGGTAAATCTTTTGTCTGAATATAATCGTCGATGATATTTCCCGTTAAATACGGACGATAAACAGAAAAACACGCACTAAAAACCGCTACAAAAACCACCGACCAAAACATCACTTTGCTTTGTGCTCCGATTTGTAAAACACGTTTTAATCCATTAAAATCAAACGATGTATTCTCGTTATTTGAACTCATTTTTAAATAATTCTTTTGGATATTGAACATCTACCAAATACAATCCTTGCGCTGGTGCCGAAGCTCCTGCCGAAGAACGTTGTTTTTGTTCAATAATTTCTTCAAAATCGTGGATAGAAATTCTTCCTAATCCAACCTCAACCAATGTTCCAACAATTGCGCGCACCATATTTCGCAAAAAACGATCGGCAGTGATTTGAAAAACCAATTGTCCGTTTTCATTTTTGCGCCAAAACGCCTCTCTTACATCGCAAATATTTGTTTTCACATCGGTATGTAATTTAGCAAAACTTCCGAAATCTCCTTGCTTAATTAACAATTTTGCTGCTTCATTCATTTTTTCAATATCCAATTCTCGGTTAAAAATCCAAGCACTATCAAAAGCAAAAGGATCTTTGAAAGGTGAAATAAAATAATTGTACGAACGCGAAGTCGCATCAAAACGCGCATGCGCTTCATCATCCATCAAAAATAAACGATAAGCAGCGATGTCTTTTGGTAAAAAAGAATTTAATTTTTTGATTAAATCAACCGATAATTCATCTTCATAATCAAAATGAATAAACATCTTTTTCGCATGAACACCAGAGTCTGTACGCCCTGCACCGACAATCGAAATTTCTTTTCTTAAGATTTTAGACAATCTATCTTCAATAACTTCTTGAACCGAAATTTGATTGGGTTGAATTTGATAACCAAAATAATTTTTTCCGTTGTATGCTAATTCTAAAAAATATCGCAATTGTTGTAAATTTGAGCAACAAAAATACAACCTTTTGAAGAAAATTCTTTTACTTTCGGACACGCATTCTTATATCGACGATAGAATTTTGGAATATGCACAACAAGCAGACGAAATTTGGCATGCTGGAGATATTGGCGATATTTCTGTAACCGATAAATTGGCTGAAATAAAACCTTTGCGTGCTGTTTATGGAAATATTGATGATAATAAAGCTCGCGAAGAATTCCCGCTCAACAACAGATTTACGTTGGAAGGTGTTGATATTTGGATTACGCATATTGGCGGTTATCCAGGAAAATATAATCCTGCAATTCGAAAAGAAATCACAGAAAATCCTCCGAAATTATTTATTTGTGGACATTCACATATACTAAAAGTGATGCCTGATAAACAATTGGGTTTAATTCATATGAATCCTGGCGCAGTTGGTAAACACGGTTTTCAGAAAGTTCGTACGATGTTACGTTTTGAATTGAATAAAGGAAAAATTGAAAATTTAGAAGTGATTGAGTTTAAGAAATGATTTGCGAGGTTCGTAGCTCGAAATGCGAAATGCTGTAAGCGAAACTATAATTTTTTTGAATTATATTTAATGTAAAATGAATAAGCAAATTATTATAAACGGTTCTCACAATAGAGATGGTGACACAACGAAATTGATTCAAGAAATTTATCCTGAAATAGCTTGTTTAAAATTGATTGATTATACTATTGAACTTTATAATGATGATGAAACTTATTCTGACAAAGATCAATTCTTAGAAATCATTAATCAAATTATAGAATTTGAAGAAATAATTTTTGCGACACCGGTTTATTGGTATTCGATGAGTAGTTTGATGAAAATTTCTTTGATCGATTAATAAATTTAATTAGTTCTCAAGAAACAATTGGACGAAAATTAATGGGTAAAAAAGTACGTGTTATCACAAGTTCTATCGAAAATCATTTGGATGATAATTTCTTTTTACCTTTTATTGAAACTGCAAATTTTCTTCATTTAGAATATATTGGAAGAAAACATTATTTGAAGCAAAACAACGTATAATAACGAAGTTTGAATTACTATTTAGGAAATGAATAAGCGAAGTTCGCATTTCGAGTTTTGCACTTCTAACCTCCCTTTATTTGGCCAACTTGAATTCTTTCAGAATTGTAATAAACTTCGGATTAGTGATATATTCTCTAAATTCGTGCGAATCTTGTCCGGAAAAATCAGTTTCTTCTAAAAATGTATAATTTTTAGAAAGTTCATCAAACAAATCTTTTTTGTAACCAAAATCTGTCGCAATCAAACTTCGAGATAAAAATCCAATCTTTCCTTTCCCTAATACATAATCCGTGTCATTTATCGTGATATGCATACGTTTTAATTGAGGTGTAAACGTTTTTAATTGATTATTATCCAACGTAAAATCAACTTTTCCAATTGCAGGCGCCAACATAATACTATAAATTTTATTGTTATTTTCTAACAAAGTTTCTGCATTCGTAAAATCCACATGATGCGCATTTTCAGCACGTTTTATTTCACTTTCGCGTAACGAAGGATTCACAAGTGAACTCAAAACAACCGATGCGCCACGACTATGCGAAATCAAATAAACATCTTTGTTATGAATGACATTCAAAATTCTACGAAGTCCAAAAACGCCCGCCATTTGGCTATTTGTCGTTGCACTTACCCAAACTTTTGCTGCTCCAAAAAGACTTTCGTTCACCAATCCATCCCAATAAAAATTAATTACCTCATCATTCGAAGAATTAATATTCATATAAGTTTTGGCTTTGTTGTAATTTTTCAAGCTAAACATATAATCATTGTCAATTCCATGCACAAAAATGATGACACGTTTCTTATTTTTAACTCTTTTTTCGATATTTTTCAAACGCAAACTTTCATAAGAAGTTAATTGATTTTGAAAATTGCTTTCAGTCGCAATTTTCATTAATGAATAATCTCTACGACTTGCATTTTTAGGAGGTTTACCATACGATTTCAACCAATTATCTGGGTAAAAATTTCCGTTTTGATCCACAAAAGAACTTGTTGTATTTGGTTGAATAAAATTATTTGGATTCTGAGAGGTTGGCACATTATGTATTGCTGCACATGACGTTAAAAAACTAATCACGAAGATATAAAACAAGTTTTTCATATGATAAAAATTGGTATGCGAAGTAACTACAATTTTCTTTATTTCGCAATAGATTTTGTACCTTCAACCATAAGTTTAACAAGGTTTTAAGTGAAATATACAATCAAACAAATTTTAGCCGAAACAAATCATCGTGCTTGGCAATATCCTTCAAAATCGTGGAAATATTATCAAGAATGGAACAAAGCTTTATTTTTTCATTACAGAATTGACAAAGAAATTTTGAGAGAATTAGTTCCAAAAGATTTAGAAATTGATGAAATAAATGATTCTGCTTGGGTTTCGCTTGTCGCCTTTACAATGGAAAAAATTCGACCTCGCTTTTTTCCTGCATTCTCTCCTATTTCTGATTTTGACGAAATTAATTTGAGAACCTATGTGACAAAAGACGAAAAACCTGGCGTTTATTTTTTATCGATTGAAGCTGGAAAATTATTTTCTGCAATTTTAGCTAAATCATTATCAGGTTTACCATACGAAAAATCAAATATCAACAGAACCGAAAATTCTTATCAAGCCAATCATCCCAAACGAAATTTCTCTTTATTAACGGATTTCCATGTTGGAATGCAAGTAAAACACAAAACTGAATTGGATTTATTTTTGACTGAACGATATTGTTTGTATTTGGAAGATCACAATCAATTGTTTCGTTATGAAATTCAACATTTACCATGGAAAATCAATCAACTTGAATTAGATTTTTTAACGATTGATTACCAACTTCAAGATTTAAATATCCATTCGAGACCAGATTTAGTGCATTATTCAGAAGGTGTGCAAGTTGTCGCTTGGGAGAAAGAAAGAGTTTAACAATTAAATTTTCTTCTTCAACAAATGTTGCATTCCATTGAACCATTCACGTTGAGAACCGTCATCTATATAACCGACTTTTAGATACAAATCATATGCTGATTTATTGTTGAAATTAACCGCTAAAACCAATTCATCAATTGTAGGAAAATTATCTTTTACAAAATCATCCATCAAATTCATAGAAATTTTTCCGTAACCCTTTCCTTGAAATTCTGGATTTATCGATAAAGAACGCAACAACAACGAATTCGTATTATTCGTCATCTCCAATTTATCGTCACCATAATCTAACACAAAAAAACCAATTGGCACTTCATCTAACAAAATTGTAATTGGTTTTGCATGTCCATCTGTGCGTAATTTCAAACGCTCAAAAGTCTCGCTAGGCAAGGCTGTAAAAGGAATTTGGTCTTCTGGCAAATTGTATAACAAAGCATCGTGATGTTTGGTTTCTGTATGTTTGAGTTGAATTGTCGACATGCTAATTATTTTAATTAAAATTAATCAAAACATTCTAAATCTTATGTAAAAACAACAAGGTTTATCTATTAAATTTTAACGAATTATCAATAAAAATTTAAAATCATTCTAACTAAAATACTTTTTAAATTGTAGATAATTTCAATCTAAAATCTACAATTATGGATAATCAAAATAAGTTAAATATTCAAATCGGGACAACTCAAAATACAGATGGTATCTATGTAGAAGTCACAGAAAATGGACCTTATATCTTGCACGGAAAACCTAAAATTGTTCAGCAATTTATCGTTCCAAATCAGCAAGGAATTTCTATCAATTACCAAGAAGGAGAAGAATTTGAAGCAAAAGATGCAACTTATATTTGTCGTTGTGGATTATCCCAGCACAAACCTTATTGTGATGGTTCGCATAAAAAAGCAACAGAAAATGGTGTGGATTTAACTGAAAAAGCAACTTTCAATCCCGAATTATTAACTGCAGAAGTTATAGAAGGACCTGTTGTTTCGCTCACTGATGACGAAAAATTATGTGCTTTTGCTCGATTTTGTGACAATGGAAAACGTATTTGGAACCAAGTTGAAGATTCTACACAAAACTCTGTTGATTTGAGTGTTGAAATGGCACATCATTGTCCTTCTGGACGGTTGATTGTTTGGGATGAAAATAATCAACCAATTGAAGATGATAACACCTCAGCTTCTGTTGGAATTATTGAAGATGTTGCGAATGATTTGAGTGGTCCTTATGCATTATGGGGAGGAATTCCGCTAAAAAGTGCGAATGGCGAATATTACGAAGTGCGAAATCGACAAACAATTTGCCGTTGTGGACAATCTTCTAATAAGCCTTTTTGTGATGGAACACATGCTTCTATGAGATTTCAAGATGGATTACCAAAGCAACCAAAAGCAGACGGGAAAGTTTTTTAATAAAATGATATTAACATAAAAACGCTCAAGAAAATCCTGAGCGTTTTATGTTAATAATGATGTTTATATTTTTAATTATTAATAACACCAGAACCTAAAAGTTCGTCATCAACATACCACGCACAGAATTGACCTTCTGTAATTGCAGATTGAGGATTTTCGAACTCGACATACATTCCGTTTTCAGCTTTGTGTAAAATTGCTTTTTGCAAAGGTTGACGGTAACGAATACGCGCCATCACTTCCATTGTTTCGTCTGTTTTTAAAGTTAAATCTTCGCGAACCCAATGTACTTCTTCCTCTTTTATAAACAATGCTTTCTTCAACAAACCTGGGTGATTTGCACCTTGACCTGTGTAAACAACATTTGTCTCTACATCTGTATCAATAATAAACAAAGGTTCTACTTTTCCTCCAACTCCCAATCCTTTTCGTTGACCGCGAGTGAAATAATGTGCACCTTGATGTTTACCTACAATATCTCCGTCTTCTTGTTTATATGAGAAACCTTTTGCTTCGAAATCTAATGCTTCATATTTATTTGCAAAAGTTGGAATTTCTCTTTTATATCCGTTCCAATCTTTGGCTATTTCTACAATTACACCTTCTTTTGGTTTTAATTGTTGTTGCAAAAATTCGGGTAAACTAACTTTTCCAATAAAACATAAACCTTGCGAATCTTTCTTATTCGCTGTAACCAAGCCTTGCTCTTGCGCAATTCTTCTTACTTCTGGTTTTTCTATATCTCCAATTGGGAATAATGCTTTGCTTAATTGATCTTGCGACAATTGACACAAGAAATACGATTGATCTTTATTGTTATCATAACCTTTTAACAATTGAAAAATCTCTTTTCCATTTTCATCAATTGTAGAAGTTTTTCGTGCATAATGTCCTGTTGCAACGTAATCTGCTCCAAGTTCTAAAGCTGTTTTCAAAAACAAATCGAACTTAATTTCTCGGTTACACAACACATCAGGATTTGGTGTTCTTCCTTGCTCGTATTCATTGAACATATAATCTACAATACGTTCTTTGTACGAATCAGACATATCAATGACCTGAAAAGGAATATCTAATTTTTTAGCTACCAACAAAGCGTCTGCACTATCTTCTATCCATGGGCATTCATCTTCCAACGTTACTGATGCATCGTTCCAATTACGCATAAATAATCCGATCACATCATAGCCTTGCTCTTTTAGCAAATAGGCTGTAACACTTGAATCTACTCCTCCAGAAAGTCCTACGACAACTCTTTTCATCTTAAAAAATTTCAGTCTACAAAGTTATAAAATAATATTCGACGAATGACGATCCAACATCAATCTATTTTTTGAATGAGTTTGACTGAAAAAATAGGATAAAAATAAGGGTACAAATTCCAGTTAAAAATGGATAATATAAGTTTGATAAAACATCAACCGAAGAAACCTTTGTTCTACTTGAAATTGTATTTGCAGCAGCAACAGCAGCCAAAACTTGTGCACCATAAGGTAAGATTCCTTGTACAAAACATGAAACCGTATCCAAAATACTTGCCACACGTTTTCCCTCTAAATCATGATGATCAGAAATATCTTTTGCAATTTTACCACAAATCAAAATTGTAATCGTGTTATTTGCCAAACAAGCATTCGCCAAAGCTGTAAGCGATGCAATACTCATCTCAGCCTGACGTTTTGTTTTAATATTTTTGGTTAGATGATAAATGATAAAATCTAATCCGCCATTCAAACGAATAATTCCAACAATTCCACCAATAATTAAACAAATAATACTCAACTCAAACATTCCTTTAAAACCTTCATTAATAGAA
This sequence comes from Empedobacter sp. UBA5528, assembly GCF_002426075.1. Taxonomy (NCBI): domain Bacteria; kingdom Pseudomonadati; phylum Bacteroidota; class Flavobacteriia; order Flavobacteriales; family Weeksellaceae; genus Empedobacter; species Empedobacter sp. UBA5528. Next base: position 14,917 of record NZ_DINY01000006.1, read on the forward strand.
GATACTAAGTCTAGTAAAGGAACACCAGAATAGAACAAACCAATTCCAAAAAACGAAAGAATTCCTACAATTAAAGCCCAAATCACATTAATTCCAGAGATTGCTAGTCCAAAAACTAATAGATAAGGTAAGATTAAAATCAAGTCAAAATCTAACTGTTTTCCTTGGAAATTGGTTGTGTCAAAATGTTGAGAAAGTGAAAAATATATAATCGTCGAAACAATAGCTGCTGGAACTACTATTCGAAAATTAGTTTTAAATTTAGATTTCATGGTCACTTCTTGCGTACGTGTTGCAGCAATTGTTGTATCAGAAATAAATGATAAATTATCGCCAAACATCGCTCCACCAACCACTGCACCTAACAAAATTGGCATAGAACCTGGGATCATTTTATCCATTTGCACTGCAATCGGAGCAACAGTTACAATTGTTCCAACCGATGTTCCCAAAGCAGTCGCAATAAAACAAGACAACAAAAAGAAACCTGCTACAATAAAGGAAGAAGGAAGATAATTCAAAAATAAATTCACTGTTGATTCTACAGCACCAATTGTAGATCCTAAACTTCCAAACGCTCCAGCGAGAAGAAAAATTAAAATCATCAACATAATTGTTTCTTCACCCGCATTCTTACAAAAAGCCTCGGCTTTCGTATGAAATGAAACCTTAGGGAATTGAACAAATGCAATTACGAGCGCCAACATGAAAACAACCAATGCTGGAACGGAGTAAAAATCGTTTAGATAAATAGATGCCGAAAAATAGACAAGTATGAAAATGATTAAAGGCAATAAAGCCCAAAAATTTCCTTTTTTTATGATCATATTACTAAAAATTCAGAAAAATATTCTGCAAATATCTATCGAAATTTTAAATCATGAAAATCAAATATTTATTGATTTATAAGTTTTTAGGACAGTAGAATAAAAAAAGGAACATCTTTCGAAAGATATTCCTTCATTTAGAAAAATTTTCTAAAAACTGTATTTTTATTTCGCAATTAATTTATTTGTTTGTGAAATTGCGCGCTCATTTTTTTCTTCAATCCAAGTTTTACCTTTTATTTTTCGCATCACATTATCGTATGTACGCATCAAAAATATGTTATAAATCGCTTCGGACAAATTTTTTGGTTTATGTGCCAACGAACGCAAACTCATCGAGAAACCTGGCGTCAAATATTTCATATAATGCCACCAACCTTCTGGCATATAAAGCATTTCTCCGTGTTTTAAGTCTGCTACCATCGGATTTATATTTTTCAGCGCTGGCCATTTATCAAAATCAGGATTATCAAAATCAATATCTTCTCGACAAATTACCGAATGCGGAATTTTGTACATGTATTTCGAATCCTTTGGCGGAACAATAATACAACGTTTTTTTCCTGCAAAATGAAAATGTAAAATATTCGCTAAATCGATATCATAATGCATAAAAACATTCGATCCTTCACCTCCAAAAAATAACATTGGCATCGATTTGAAAAGATTCAAACCCAAATCTGGCATTTTATAATCTTGTTGCAATTGCGGAACTTGACTCATCAAATTGTACAAAAATATACGCAAATCTGTCGGCTCACTTTGCAACAAATCTACATATTCAGACATTTTCATCTTTGCTATTGGTTCATTTACTTTCTTCGTATAATCAACCGGATCATTATTGTATAAAGGGACAACCTTGTTGCCTGCAACTTGTTTTATATACTCAAAATTCCACTTTTCGTACGCAGGCCAATCCTCTGTAATTCGCTCTACTACAACTGGTTTTTGAGGTTTAACGTAATATTTCTGAAAATCTTTTGCAGAAATACTTTCTACTCTTTCAACTTCTGTGAAATTAAAATTCATCTTTTATGTAAAATAAAGTGCAAATTTACTTAACTTTTTTGTTAAATCTGAACGATGCAATTATTAAACCAATCTTTTTTAAATATGATTTAATAATTATTTCTGATTTGATAATTTATTAAATATACATTGAACTTTACTATAACTGATGATAGAAAATACATCAATTCTTTCATTATCTTTACATTGAATTTTTAAAATCTATTCGTTGAACACAAAAAATCTTTTTTTTTCCTTTTTTTTTATTCTGCTGAATACATTTTGTTGTGCACAGCAAATTTATCCGTATTTGGAACTTCAAAATGAAGAAGATTTTGAAAAAATAGAAGCAATTTCTCTCGAAAATGACTATAATTTTCATCATTTATTGGGTAATTTGAGTCATAATTTTACATTTCAGAACAATTCTTCGGAAGATATTTTGGCTAAATTTATTTATCCTTATCAAGCTTCTCAAAATGTGTACGAATTAAAAGCTTTTGTAAATGATAAAGTTTTCGAAATTCAATCCAAATCTATTGTAGATATTCGAAAAGAGTTAAAAAATATTGATGCTTCAACTATTTTTAAAAATCAACAAAACAATCAAGTTTTACAATTAGATTTAGGAAAAATTCCTGCACATGCTACACTAAAAATTCAGCTAAAAGTTTCGAAAATTATTGAAGAAAATAGTTTGAATTATCAAGTTTCATTTTTAGAATTTATCGTGAAACGAACAGAATCTTTTACCCAAATTCATCGTTGGAACAATCAATTGAATGGTTACCCGAAAAACATAAATTCAGTTATTCATCTTTCGGGAAATTTTCCGATTTCAAAAATTGTTTCTGATTTAAAATTTTCAAAGGAAAATGATCGAAATTATGTTTCAAAAAATTTCGATAAAAAGATTCCAACTCTTCAATATGCTTATACAAAAAATGAACTACAAACAGGAATTGAAACGTTTACTGAAAATGGTTGCGATTATATTTTAGGAACAATTGAACCTGCAAATAATCCTTCTAAATACAATGCTCCGCGAGAATTTTTGTTTGTTTTAGATGCTTCTGGATCAATGATGAATCAACCAATTGAAACCACCAAAAAATTGATGAATCAACTTCTTCCAAATTTGAACGAAACAGATAAATTTAATGTGCTGATTTATTCGACAAAAAATGAATTAGTTTTTAAAGAATCTCAATTTTCAACCAAAGAAAACATCAATTTAGCTTTAAAAAAAATTAATTCTTTGAATGGAACTGGCGAAAAATTATTGGACGAAGCAATAGAGCAAATTCAGAAAAATCCTTTTGATAAAAACTATAAAAGAATCATCGCAATTATTTCTGATGGAGCGATAAATTTGAATGAAACGGTTTATAATTCACTCCGAAATTATGCAAAAGATACTCAATTTATAACATTAGGAATTGGAAAAGAATTGGATTATAGAGCGATGAATTTCATAAGTTTAGCAACAGGAACGCTTCCGATTACAGTCAATGAACCAAAAGAATTGAATCAAAAAACAGCTCAATTTCAGCAAGCTGTTTTGAATTCTTCTATTTATCACCTTAAAGTTCAATCATCCCAAATCAACCTCAACGAAACGTTTCCGAAGAATTTCAATACGTATTTAGCTCAAAATTCGGTCAATTTTGTTTCGCGTGATTGCAATCGTCGTTATCCAAAAAAAATCAAAATCATAGGTCTTCAATCCAACCAAAATTTCACTCAAAACTTTGAGATTAAACAACCAAATCCAAGTGAATTTACAGAAGCAATTAAATTTTATTGGGCAAAACAAAAGATCGATTATCTCTTAAAAGATGAAGAACGTTGCGGTGAAATGTGCAAAAAAGATGGACGATATCGAAAAGAAATTGAGAAAATTGGAACTGAATTTAACATTTCAACACCTTATAATTTATTGATTCAAAAAGGAAATATAGAAAATTACAACAATGATTATGATACAGATGCCGATGGCGTGATGGATATCGAAGATGAATGTCCGTATATAAAAGGAAATCGTTTTGGAAATGGTTGTCCTGAAAGTAATTTGAGTGATAAAAAGATTGGAAATTATGTTCAAGATTATTCAAATTATTTGATGGAGACCGTCGAATTTGATTTTAATAAAGCTGAAATCAGAGCGATTGATTATCCAAAATTGAATGAAGTTGTTGCAATTATGAAACGAAATCCATCGCTTCATTTTATCATCGAAGGTCACACAGACGCAGTTGGAACAGAATCTTACAATTTCGATTTATCACAACGAAGAGCAAATGCTGTATTGAATTATTTGGTAGAAAAAGGTCTGAATAAAAATCGATTTTCAATTTCTGCCAAAGGTTTTTCGGATTTGAAATACAAAGAATGTAATCCTGCCACAAATTGTATTGATTGGAAAAATTTTGAGAATAGACGAGTTAGATTTAGGATAAAATAATTATTGTAACAAAAAAAGACCAAGCTTTCACTTAGTCTTTTGTATCTTATAATAATTAACAGCTTAAGAAATTCTTTCAATCAAAGCCATGTAAAATCCATCATAATTAGTTTGAGATGGATAATGCATTTTGTCTGAAACCATTTTATAATTTGGATTATTTTTCAAGAATTTTTCTACTTGTTGTTCATTTTCTTGTGGTAAAATAGAACAAGTTGCATAAACCATCATTCCACCAACTTTAATGATTTTAGAATAATCAGCTAATATTTTTTCTTGTGTTGCTAATATTTCGTCAATAAATTCTGGTCTTAATTTCCATTTTGCATCAGGATTACGTTTCAAAACTCCCATTCCAGAACAAGGCGCATCAATCAACAAGCGGTCAGCAGAATTTTCCATACGCTTGATTGTTTTTGCTTCAATCACCTTTGTTTGTACATTTTGCACATTGTTACGTTTTGCACGACGTTTCAATTCTTTCAATTTCCAATCGTACAAATCCATTGCAATAATTTGCCCTTTGTTTTCCATCAAAGCAGCTAAATGCAATGTTTTTCCTCCTGCACCAGCACAAGCATCTACCACACGCATTCCTGGTTGAACACGTAAATATGGCGCAATCAATTGTGATCCTGCATCTTGAACTTCGAACCAACCATTCTGAAATTCATCTGTACGAAAAATATTTGTTTTCTCTTCTAGCTCTAAAGCATCTTGATATTTCGATAAAACTTTCGTTTTTATTCTACGCTCCTTCAACGCTTTTTGTAATGTTTTACGGTCTGTTTTCAAGGAATTCACACGTAAAACTGTTGGTGCTTGCGAGTTCATTGCATGCACTTCATCTAACCAACGATTTCCCAACGACTTCTCTCCTAACTCGAACATCCAATCTGGATATGATTCAGCAACCGCAATATTTTTAGACGAATTGTGATGTCTTTTCAAGACTTCTTTTGGATAGATTTTTTGAAATTCTTCCCATTTTGGTAACGTTTGCTCTGGATCTAAAGCAAACCAAGTTCCAACAAACTCCCAAATTGTATCAGGAGAAAGCGGACGGCTCATTGCCCCTTCAACCAAACGTTTCCAACGAACTAAATCGTAAACCGTTTCGGCAATAAAAGCACGATCGCGCGCTCCCCATTGCTTATTAGATTTCAATGTTCGCTCAACTTCTTTATCTGCATATTTTCCTTCGAAGAAAATTTGTTGCAAAGTGTCGGTAATTCCGACAAATAAATTTTTATATGGTAAAATCTTCATAACTCGGTGCAAATTTACAAAGACTTAAATGATTAGCGTAATTAATTTATAAGATTATACAAGTTCGAAAAGATCTTTTATCTTTTGAGGAACCTCAACCACTTTATTATGCTGATAATCGAAGGTAACCATTCCTGTTTTAGCTTTTGCAATTAATTTATCTTTTGTAGAAATTTTATAAATGATATCAAAACTAACGCGCGAAAAATCTTGCACACCAATTTCAATTAACAATTCATCGCCATAAAAAGCTTGATTTTTATATTCGATTGCAACATCACCCATAATCACACTTACACCTCCAAAATTTAATTCTGAATAACCATAATGTTGAAAAAACTGAATTCGCGCTTCATGTATAATGGACAATACTTTATCGTTTGCCAAATGATTCCCATAATTGAGATCAGTTATGCGTACTGGTATTATTGTTGAAAATAAAAAATTGTCTGAAAAATATAATTTTATACGAGCCATTCTGTAGATATATTTGCTCAAAGATAATAAAGTTGAATTAAAAAAAAACGGGTTTAAGCTCCTCAGCTTAAACCCAATTGATTTTTAAAAAAACTTAAACTTGTAAGTATAAATTTAACATTAAAAAAAATCAATCTTACTCTCTACTACCTGATTTCAAATTTAGAAATAATTTAATAAAAACCAAATTTTTTTAGAAAATTTTAATTATATTTTTTTATTTGAAATAAGACTGATATAAAAAACTCTAAATATTAGATTAATAAAAAACCAATATTCTATTTAATACGACCTGTATAAATAAAATATGCTATTTTTTATGTTTGTGAAAAATAGTAATTTGCAAAACCAAACTTTTAATATGAATTTGATTCAATACATTCATCAACATCTTAATTCTATTCCAGAAAAATCAATCAACAATACAGTAAATTGTTTGAATGAAGACAACACCATACCCTTTATTGCAAGATATAGAAAAGAGGTCACAGGAAATCTTGATGAGGTTCAAATTTCTTCTATAAAAAAACTTCAAAATCAATACAATGAAATTGTTTCTCGAAAAGAATTTATTTTAAAAACATTAGAAGAACAAAATCAATTGAATAATGAATTACAACAACGTATTCAGAAAAGTTTTGATTTGGTCCAATTAGAGGATTTATATCTTCCTTATAAAAAGAAGAAAAAAACACGTGCGACAATTGCGAAAGAAAAAGGTTTAGAGCCTTTGGCGAAAATCATCATGAAACAAAATAATATTCCTGATTTGGATGATTTAGCAAAAAAATATCTGAATGAAGATGTGACAAGTATCGAAGAAGCTTTTGCGGGGGTTCAAGATATTATTGCGGAATGGATCAATGAAAATGAGTATGTACGTCATCGATTACGAGATATTTTCAGAAAATCTGCTTTTATTGAAAGTAAATTGGTCAAATCTAAAATAGACGATGAAGATTCAACTAAATATTCAAATTATTTTGAATACGAAGAGCCTTTAAAAAAAATTGCTTCACATCGTTTATTGGCTATTTTAAGAGGTGAGAACGAAGGTTTTTTAAAAGTAAATGTATCAATTGATAAAAAAGAAGCCTTCAAATTTTTGGAATATACGTTGATAAAATCTATTCAACCAGAAGTTTCTTGGGTTATTGAAGAAGCCATAAAACATGCCTACAAACGACTTTTAGCTCCTTCAATTTCAAATGAAGTATTGAAAGAGGCAAAAGAAAAAGCAGATGAAACGTCAATCAATGTTTTTTCCAAAAATCTAAATCAACTGCTATTAGCACCACCTTTGGGAGAAAAAAGAATTTTGGCAATAGATCCTGGTTACAAATCGGGATGCAAAGTGGTTGTTTTAGATGAGCAAGGCGATTTGTTACACAACGAAAATATCTATCCTCATGCGCCACAAAATGAAAAAACTCAAGCTATCAAAAAATTAAAATCGCTTGTCAATGCTTATAATGTAGATGCAATTTCAATAGGAAATGGAACAGCTTCTCGCGAGACAGAATATTTGGTTCAGAATATTGCATTTGATCGTCCACTAAAAGTTTTTGTTGTAAATGAAGCTGGTGCTTCGGTTTATTCGGCTTCTAAAATTGCGCGCGACGAATTTCCAGATAAAGATGTTACCGTTCGTGGCGCTGTTTCTATAGGCCGCCGTTTACAAGATCCTTTGGCAGAATTAGTAAAAATAGAGCCAAAATCGATTGGAGTTGGTCAGTATCAACATGATGTCGATCAAACTTTATTGAAAAATGAGTTGGATGATGTTGTTTCTTTCTGTGTAAACAAAGTTGGTGTAAATCTGAACACAGCAAGCAAACATTTACTAAATTATGTTGCAGGAATTGGTGAAAAAATGGCTGAAAATATTGTAGAATATCGAAGCGAAAATGGTGCGTTTAATTCGAGAAAAGAGTTACTAAAAGTTCCTCGTTTGGGTGAAAAAGCATTCTTACAAGCTTCTGCTTTTTTACGAATTCCAAATGCAAAAAATCCGTTAGATAATTCTGCTGTTCACCCAGAATCGTATGCTCTTGTAGAGAAAATGGCGAAAGATTTGAAAGTTGATTTGAAAGATTTAATTCAGAATAAAGAATTGATTAATCAACTTGATTTGACCAAATATATTACAGAAAAAGTAGGTTTACCAACTTTAGAAGATATTAAAAAGGAACTCGAAAAACCTGGTTTAGATCCGCGTTCTACAGCCAAAGTTTTTAGTTTTGATCAACGATTAAAGAAATTCGAAGATTTGCAATTGGGCATGAAAGTTCCTGGAATTATTAATAATATTACCAATTTTGGCTGTTTTGTAGATATAGGAATTAAAGAAAATGGTTTAATTCATATTTCTAAAATTTCGAATGAATTTATTTCAGATGTAAATTCAAAAGTGCATTTAAGTCAACAAGTTGAAGTTACTGTAATTGGAATTGATACAGAAAAACGTAAAATTCAATTGTCTTTGATTGATTAAGGAAAATAATTTCAAAATAAAAAGGCAATCTAACAAAAGATTGCCTTTTTGATTTTATTATTTTCTGAGCAGAAACTAATCTTCAAATTTTACTTTATATTGTTTATCAAACTCTTTTTTCTGCGCATCAGTCATCTTACTACGCATATATTTTATTGTAAATCCACCAATCATTTTATCACCTTTATAATACATCCAATCCGATAATTTGGTCGGATCAATCACAACTGTATCATTGTGTTTCACCAATTTTGTGTATTGCGGAACGTTGTCTACAATTCCTTTTAATTGATCGTTATCCGAATATACATCACGAATCCAAATATGCTCTTTTTGTGTCGCATTCGGAATATCATACATTTGTTTGACAATAAAATTAGTTGTCGTTGTATCTTTCATCGACAACGCCAATTTGAAATCATCAAACGTTTGTTGCGCTTCCTTCCCAATACTATCCAAATCTTTTTGTTCTTGCTTTTGCTTATCCAAACCTTTATAAGCTTCTACTCCAGCATTTTCTTTGTTACCACAAGAAAATAATAAAACCGAAAAAGCTATTGCGAATAATGTATATTTCATAATTGTATTTCTTTGATTGTTGTCCTATAAAGTTACATAAATTTATTCAAAATAAGATAAATTCAACTCTTTTGGTGTTGGCTGAATCCATTTTTGATGACCAAAATAACTCCAAGTTGTATAAGCTAAATTGTAATTTGGATTTGTAAATTGATAATAATCGCTACCATTGACAGAAACTTTTGCATCCACAAAAACTTTGACATCTTTCACACCATTTTTCGCATAATCATATTTTACATAACGTGCAAATTGCCACATCATATCTGGGCTAACCGCCATTTTTGACATTTGTTTGAAGGTTAGATATTTTGTCAAATCTACTTTCTCGCGTTTCAAGAATTTACCTTTTTTCTGTGGATCTGGTTTCGAAACATATACCACAACTTCACCCGCTTTGTTACGCAACATCATTCGCCAAGCCATGCGATGACCTTCCTCTGTCCAAAAAACATTTCCTGGAATAAAATAATGACGAACAGGTAAATATATTTGCCAAATCACATAGAAAAACATCAAATAAGAGAACATGACACGACGTGTTGTCAATAAATTATCATCATCCGAACGATCCATCATAAATGATTTTTTAGGAAAAACAACTTCCTGAATCTTAACGGGATCATAAAAGAAAATTAACATTGCCAAAGCAAAGAAAGGAAATATTCCAATCCCGAAAACTGCAGAATTGAAAATATGAAAGGCTACAGCACATTTGAAAGCGATTCCACGCGTTCTATTCATCAACATTGCAGGAATAATCAATAAATCGAAAAAGAATCCGCCCCAAGCAAAAACTTGTGCAAACTCTAAACTACTTACAACTTTTCCTAATCCAATCAAATTATATTTTGTTGTTAATAAATCGCCATATTCGTGAAATTTCATTTGTAAAAAAACACCGTTAAACCAATCTGGATAAATCTTTGCAAAAGCCGCAAAAACATACACAATCAATAACTGGATAATGAATAATGTTGGTACCCAATTGCGCATGGTTAGACGTTTTATTTTCGGAAAAATTAAACTATCAATCGAAAAGAAATGATGCGCAGGAATTATCGTCATCATCCACGAAACTAGCATAAACAGATAATAATGGTTGTTGTAGCTTGTTTTTTGCATGAAATACGTCAACGACCATAAAATAGAAAATACGATAATTGAAAATCGATAAGCAAATCCAAACACGATAAACCAGCCTAAAATTCCCATGAGCAGGTACAAATAAATCATATTTTGTCCCAAGAAAACATTTGTCCACTCGAATCCGATGAACGAAAATGTAATGTGCGGTTCAACAAAATTTGTTTGTACCCAACCTGTAAAAATGGCTCCCCAACATTCTGCAACAATTAATAAACCAAAGATTATTCGGAAAATTACAAGTGGAGAATTATCAACTTTTCGGAATAAATATTCGCTAAACATGATTGATTGTTAATTTTGGCTAATTTAAAAATAACCTTTAGAGTTTAGCTACTTTTAGCGTATATTTATTGTATGAAAACGAGGAAAATTATTTTGTTTGATGGAATTTGCAATTTATGCAATCAATCTGTTCAGTTTGTGATTGAACATGACAATAAAAATCAATTTCAGTTTGCTTCATTACAATCTGATTTTGGACAAAATTTTTTGAAAGAAAATAATTTGGATGCCGCTCAATTTGATTCTATCGTTTTTATTGAAGATGATAAATTTTATACCAAATCATCTGCTGCGCTAAAAATTGCTAAATATTTGGACGGAATAACTTCGTGGTTGACTATTTTTATGATTGTTCCAAAGCCTTTGCGCGATGTGGTTTATAGTTTTATTGCGAAAAATCGTTATCGTTGGTTTGGAAAACAAGAAAGTTGTTGGTTACCTAGTCCAGAATTGAAGGCGAAGTTTTTAGATTAAGTTTTAAACTTCTTGATTCAAATAGTTTTTAATCTTCTTAAAAAGAATTACCCAAAAATAAAAAGTCAATAAAAGGTTTATTACTACAATTATCAAGAGAACAAAGTTTCCATTTAATATTGTTGAATCTATTTCTCCCATTTGAATTAAAAAAGCGAAAAATAAGCAAACAACAAATAAAATGATAATACTCTATATTTCCTTTTTGAAAGAATGCTAATGAATAAAAATAGTATTGTTATCAATCCTAAACTATAAATTGAAACTTCATCTTCACCTCCAGAAGATTGTAATTGGGAAGTATAATAAAAATCATTTCCTTGCATATAGCCTAATCCATCTGTGTATTTAATAAATAAAAAACAACAAATGACTTGAGCAAGATATAAAACTTCAAGGAATGAAAAATGTACTTTCATTTTATTAACCTCTGTTTAAATTATTTAATCTTCTACAACTATTTTTTCATTAATTTTTACAATAGCTTCATTGATTCCTTTAAAATACTTTTCCTCACTAAAGTTTGGAACAACTACCTCATCAATTAGCTTTTGAGAAAAATCGTCAGAAATTATATTTCGAGCAATATCATTCGTCGAAATTCTAACTTCTCTTGATTTTAAATTAAACACAATTATCATATTTCCCTTTTGAAATCGATCAGAACTATTGTTATTAAGGATTGAAAATGAATAATCTATTATATTTTCATTTGGAAAATAATCATCTGTAGAAATTATAAATAGCTGAAAACGATTGGTCTTTTGAATTTCCTTTAATTGTTTTTCAAGTTTTGCTAACTCTTCTCTATTAAAAACTTTTTCTAAATCAACAACATTTGAAAACGGAATCAAAGAATAATTTTCAATATAAGGAAATTCAGTACAATTTTTAATCAAATTCTTTTGTAGATTGAACTGAAAGATGTTTACATCTGATATTAAAAAGTCTACTGCATCAGTATTGAAATATTTATTAAAATCTAATAAATTTTTAGCTGGTTTTTTCTTTTTAAATGATTTACAGATTTCTTTGCTTATTTGATCATAATCTTGTGCATAAGAAAATGTAATATTTGTGAATAAAAGAACTGATAGAAGTATTTTTCTTATCATTACAACGAATTAAAATCTACTGATTTTTATATTTCTCAATTGCAGCTTTTATTTTTTCGCGACGATTAGATGGAGATGGATGCGTACTTTGAAATTCTGGAACTTGGCTTCCTCCCGAAGCTTCTTCCAAAATATCCATTACACCAATCAATGCTTCTGGATTATATCCTGCTTGAATCATAAATCGAACGCCCAAATCATCAGACTCCAATTCATCATCACGACCATATTTCATGTTCACCATATTTGCCACAACTTGCGCATAATAAGCCGAATTTGCGTCTCCAGCTGCAACACCTGCCGCTCCTGCAATTCCTTGCGAAAGTTCTTGTTTCGACATTTGTTCTGCACTATGACGCGCAATAACGTGACCAACTTCGTGTCCCAAAACTCCAGCCAATTGATCTTCGTTTTGCAAACGCGTCAACAAAGCTTCGGTAATAAAAATTGGGCCACCAGGCAATGCAAAAGCATTTACAGTTCGATTATCTGCCAACACATAAAACTGAAATGGATAATTCGTTTTATGCGCATCACTAGTATTGACCACTTTCGCGCCTACTCGTTTTACAAGTTCTTGGTATTGCACATTGCGAGATAGTCCACCAAACTCTTGAGCCATTTGCGGAGCCGAATTAATTCCCATCGCAATTTCGTCATCTTTGGTTAATGAAATATATTGCTTTTCGCCTGTAATTTCATTGACTTCCGAAGAAGAAAAATATTTTATAACAGAAAAAATAACAATTGCTGCGGCAATTATTAATTTCATCGACGTTCCGCCCTTTTGCATATCAATATAAGGTGTTAATTATTTTTTGTGCCTTTTCTTTAAAATCTCCAAAACATCTTTTAATTCAAAGCCACGAGCATGTAAAGCCATAAGGTAATAAAAGAAAACATCTGCCGATTCTTCCAAAAAGTTTTCGTCGTTATCTTGTTCCGAAGCAATCACCATTTCTACAGCTTCTTCCCCCATTTTTTTAGCGATTTGCGAATTACCTTTTTTATGAACACGTTTCATTTTAGATTTTTTCGCATCCTCTAATTTCGCCTCTTCCATCATTATTTCCAATTTCTTTAAGAATGGAAATTTTTTCTCTTTTTTGACTTCAGAAGTATTTTCATTAAGTTCCATAAAATCGTTTGTTTTCATAGATTTTTTTAAACGTAGAATAAATTTAAGAAATTCTACCGAATTATTTATCTCAATTCTATTGCCAATATTACTATTTTTTGAAAAAAAAGAAAGTTTTTATTCACATTTATTTCTAAAAAAATAAAATTCTAATCAATTCATTCAATTAATTTTTAAGATTGTTATTCACTTTTATTTTAAGATAAAAAAACGTATTTTTACGCGAAAATAAACATAGCGCAAACACAATGAACACAAACGATTTTTCCATTAGACATATTGGAAACAATGCGCAGCAAGCAGCTGAAATGCTTTCTGTTATTGGGAAAGATTCTATTGATTCTTTAATTGAGGCAACAGTTCCTCAGAACATTCGATTGAAAAATGCTTTGGATCTACCAGAAGCTTTATCAGAATTTGAAGCTATTAATCATTTAGCTGAAATCGCTTCAAAAAATAAAAAAGTAAAAAATTATCTTGGATATGGATATTATGGTACAATTTTACCAGCACCAATTCAACGTAATATATTAGAAAATGCTGGTTGGTACACAGCTTATACACCATACCAAGCGGAAATTGCGCAAGGACGTTTAGAAGCTTTATTAAATTTCCAAACTGTTATTTCTGATTTAACAGGTTTACCTATCGCAAATGCCTCTTTATTAGACGAAGGTACTGCATGTGGTGAAGCAATGCACATGTTATTTGAATCTCGTTCTCGTGATCAAAAGAAAAACAATGTCAACAAATTTTTTGTAGCAGACAACTTATTCCCTCAATCTGTAGCAGTTTTAGAAACGAAAGCACACGGTTTAGGAATTGAATTAGTTGTTGGAAACTTTGAAACAACTGAATTAACAGAAGAATTCTTCGGAGCGATTGTACAATACATCGGAAAAGGAGGACAAATCAATAATTATAAATCATTTGTAGAAAAAGCAAATGCGGTTAACGTAAAAGTTGCTGTTGCAACAGATTTATTAGCTTTAACATTGTTAACACCTCCAGGTGAATGGGGAGCTGATATCGCAATTGGTACTTCTCAACGTTTTGGTGTTCCAATGGGATACGGTGGACCACACGCAGCTTTCTTATCTTGTACAGAAGAATATAAGCGTGTAATTCCAGGACGTATTATTGGAGTTTCTCAAGATCGTTTAGGAAACTATGCATTGCGTATGGCTTTACAAACGCGTGAACAACATATCAAACGTGAAAAAGCAACTTCTAACATTTGTACTGCACAAGTATTGTTAGCAGTTATGGCTTCTTTCTACGCTGTTTATCACGGAAAAGATGGTTTACAATATATCGCTGATCAAATCCATACTAAAGCAGCTGTTTTACACGGAGGTTTAGAGCATTTAGGATTTAAATTAGTGAATACAAATTTCTTCGATACAATTCAAATTGAGGTTGAAAACTCTGACGAAATTGTGAAGATTTTTGCAGAAGAAGAAATTAATGTAAATGGATTCGAAAACGGAAAAATTTCAATCACAATTGATGAAATGACTTCTGAAGAAGATATTTTTGAAATTTTAAGTGTTTTTGCAACAATTAAAAACACAGAAGACGGTTTCGAATTTGAAGTAGATGATTCTTATTTACCTCAAGATTTAATCAGAACTTCTGATTTCTTAACACACGAAAACTTCAATTTATATCATACAGAAACAGAATTAATGCGTTACATCAAACGTTTAGAACGTAAAGATTTAGCGCTTAACCAATCGATGATTGCATTAGGTTCTTGTACAATGAAATTGAATGCTGCAACAGAATTATTGCATATGTCTTGGGAAAGAATGGGGAATGTACACCCTTTCACTCCAAAAGATCAAGTAGAAGGTTACCAAACATTAATCAAAAACTTAGAAGATTATTTAGCTGTAATTACAGGTTTTGATGCAACTTCTTTACAACCAAATTCTGGTGCACAAGGAGAATATGCAGGTTTAATGGTTATTCGTTCTTACTTTGAGGCAAAAGGAGAAGGACACAGAAATGTAGTGTTGATTCCACAATCTGCTCACGGAACTAACCCTGCTTCTGCTGCAATGGCTGGAATGCAAGTTGTTGTTGTGAAAAACTTAGAATCTGGTGAAACAGATTTAGTTGACTTGAAAGAAAAATGTGAAAAACATAAAGATAACTTAGCTGCATTGATGATTACTTATCCATCAACTTATGGCGCTTTTGATAGCAATATCGAAGAAGTTACTGAAATGATTCACGCATACGGAGGTCAAGTTTATATGGACGGTGCAAACATGAATGCGCAAGTTGGATTAACTTCTCCAGGAAATATTGGTGCAGACGTTTGTCACTTAAACTTACACAAAACATTCGCTATTCCTCACGGAGGTGGAGGACCTGGTGTAGGACCAATTTGTGTAAAAGCACATTTAGCTCCTTTCTTAGGATCTTCTCCATTAATCGAAACTGGAGGAAAAGAAGCGACAAATACATTTGCTGCAGCTCCTTATGGTTCTGCATTCATTTTACCTATTTCTTACTCTTACATTTTAATGTTAGGTGCAGAAGGTTTATTGAAAGCGACACAAGGTGCAATCTTGAATGCTAATTACATGAAAACTCGTTTAGAGAAACATTTTGATATCTTATATACAAATGGAAACAATGTAGTTGCGCACGAATTTATCTTAGATTGTCGTCCATTCAAAAAAGCAGGAATTGAAGTAACTGATATTGCAAAACGTTTGATTGATTACGGATTCCACGCACCAACAGTATCTTTCCCAGTTGCTGGAACATTGATGGTTGAGCCAACAGAATCTGAGAATAAAGCAGAATTAGATCGTTTTTGTGATGCATTAATTTCCATTCGTCAAGAAATCGACGAAGTTGCAAACGGAGATTATCCAGTTGACAACAATGTATTACACAACGCGCCTCACCCAATTCACTTGATTACAGCAGACGAGTGGGAATATCCTTACTCTCGTTCTAAAGCTGCATATCCAGCAGAATGGGTTCGCGAACGTAAATTCTTTGCATCTGTTTCTCGTATTGATGATGCTTACGGAGATCGTAACTTAATCTGTACGTGTGCTCCTATCGAAGCCTATATGGATTAATTATTCTAGAAAGAATATATTTTTAAATACAAATCGCTCTGAGAAATCGGAGCGATTTTTTTTATTGAAATAATTTAAATGTTTAAAATGTTTGTATTTCTTAATTTTTTTTTAAAATTCATTCTAACTAAACTTTTAATATTAAAACATTTATGAAAAATTATGCTGCCGAGTTTTTCGGTACTTTTTGGTTAGTTTTCGGAGGTTGTGGTAGTGCAATCTTTGCAGCTGGTATTCCCGAATTAGGAATTGGTTACGCTGGTGTTGCATTAGCATTTGGTCTTACTGTATTAACAATGGCTTATGCAGTTGGTCATATTTCTGGAGGACATTTCAACCCTGCTGTCTCTTTCGGATTATTTGCTGGAGGACGATTTGATGGAAAACAACTTATTCCTTATATTATTTCACAAGTACTCGGAGCAATTGCTGCAGCTGGTGTATTATACTTAATCTCATCTGGAAACTCAGATTTTGCAATTGACAATACCAAAGCTGGTGCATTCGCTTCCAATGGATATGGAGCCTTTTCTCCACATGGTTATAGCATGTTATCTGCTTTTCTAATTGAATTTGTCTTAACAGCCTTCTTCTTAATTGTTATTTTAGGTGCTACAGATAAATTTGCAAACGGAAAATTTGCTGGAATTGCAATTGGTTTGGCTTTAACATTAATTCATTTAATTTCTATTCCAATCACTAACACATCTGTAAATCCTGCCCGTTCTACATCACAAGCTATTTTTGTAGGCGGCGAACCTTTAACGCAATTATGGTTATTCTGGGTAGCACCAATCGCTGGAGCAATTGTAGGTGGATTAATTTATAAATTATTATTACAAAAAGACGAAAGTCAAGCATAAACTAAAAGCTCCGCATGAGCTTTTTTTAATTTATTATTAAATGATATTCTGGATACAATTCCTTTATTATTTCTTCGGAATGCTTAGGTAAATAATAGCACGAAACATATAAAATTAAAAATAATAGGGGTAACAATATAGCTGCACCTAAATTCAAATAAAAGAAATTAACATTAAAATGAAGAATTGACTGAATACCTAAATTAAATATTCCCGAAGCAGCTGAAATAGATATAAAATTTTTATAAATCGTTTCTACCAAAACTAATTTTATACCCAAATTTTTTGTTTTACGTTTATATTCCCTATTCAATCGTATAAGTTGAAAAATACTAAAACCATAAAAAAGTATTACTACAACAGCAAAAGTAATTTTTTCATCAATCAAAGTAAAAAGCATATAAACAAGAGCAAAAAGTAAAATCAATCCAATGTATTCTTTCGTTTTTAGATGATCTAAAATTGCTCTATTAATCAGTTTTTTATATTTCTTCTGAAGTTCTAATTTCCTGTTGTCAACAATATCTGAAAATCCAAATACACCAAATTTTTTAAACTCAATTTTTAAAGCATCTTCAAAAGAAATTGTTTCATCAAAATTCCATTGCTCTTCAATTCCACAAGCCAAATGATCAACTAACTCAATCTGTAAATCATAATATTCTACATAATGATTCTTAGTAAATTGAAATAATTTTTCAATTTCAATCTCATTTAATTTTCTCATAGATTAGACAATTTAGGATTAATTAAATTCTGTATTTGATCTATTGTTTCATTCAGTGACGCTAATCGATTGACAGTTTCTTCTTGTCCAATTTCGGTTAATTTGTAATACTTACGGATTCTTCCATTTATTTTTACTGCTTCAACTTCAATTACATTTTGGGTTTCGAGCTTATGTAAAATAGGATACAGAGCACCTTCTTTGATTTCAAATTGATTATTAGAAAGGATTTTTATTTTACTTATAATCTCGTAACCATACATTTTACCATTATCTTGTAATAATTTTAAGATAATTGGTTGTAAGGTTCCTTTATAAAATTGAACATCTATCATATACCTAATTTACTTATGTATAATAAAAATAATATTTTTTTTTAATTATTCTCCTCTTTCAGTAAAAAATCTGTAAAATAATATGTTAATTAAAATATAGGATTGTTCGAAGCTTCCTGTTACAATTCTATTCCTTTGTTTTGATGTTTTCTTTGTATACAAAATGTTTTAATAATCGCAATACAACATAAAGCACAATTAATACAATTCTATATTTGTATAATTTTTCTAATCCTTCGATTGGAAAGAAATTAACCGAAAGAATTAAAAATAACAAAATTGCAAGAATACAACAACTTAAAGGATTGATTAATTTACTCATTTAGATCATTTTCAATATTAGTTGATTTTTTAGATTACTTGTTACAAAATATGGTAAACAAAAATCCGTTCAAGTAGAACGGATTAAATTTTATTTTAAATATTTTGGTGCTTCATTATTCTTCATCATTTTATTTAAGCTACGTCCAATTCCTTTTGTGATTGTTGAAAGATTTTTAAAATTAATCACCGAAATTTCATCATTAACTTGATGATAATGATGTTGATTTTCCATATTGACCGATGAAAGTGAGTGAGAAACCACCTTATGATTGACAAAGTTTACATTATCTGAACGGAAAAACAATTGCTGTTGTAAATAAGGATCGTGCTCTACGTTAAACGTTTTGCAAGAATTTTTATTCATAATCTCCATCAAATCCGAACGATCACTTCCTGTCATATACACTTTACCTTCGCCAAAAGCAGATACCGTTCCAATCATTTCTAAATTCAACATCACTTTCATTTGCGGTAAATATTTTTGGAAATCCGGATTTTCAACCAACATTTTAGAACCAATTAATCCAATTTCTTCTGCATCAAAAGCCATAAACATCATGTTTTGCTTCACTTTCTTATTCTTAAAATAATCAGACAACGCCATTACAGCCGATGTTCCACTTGCATTGTCATCAGCACCATTAAAGATTTTATCTTCGCTTTTATCACTTGTTCCAACATGATCAAAATGTGCACCTACAGCATAAATATCAGTCGATTTACCTTCTTTGATTCCGCAAACATTTTGTCCTGTTTTCCCATTGTATTCAAATTCGATTAAATACGAATCACCAACACATGGTTTTAGATTATTTTCTTTGAACTTTTTTGCAATTAATTCAGCAGCCAATCGATTTTCTGGTGTTCCAAATTTTCGACCTTGCATAGCATCAGAAGCTAATTCTTCGACATATTTCTTTTGATTTTCTTTTGAATATTGCGCGTTTGCTTGATTGAAAGCAAGTAATCCAATTGCAAGTAAAGTATATTTTTTCATTTTTATATGTGTGATTAATTTGACGGAAGATACGAAAAATTAACTTTTCTTCTCAAACATCAATTCTTTTACTTTTTCTTTGTCTTCATTTTCATTCTTTAGGTCGAACATTGTTCCGAAAATACGATCCCAAAACGTATTGGAAACGCCAAAACCTAATTCTTCGTCTTTATAATGATGCAAATGATGATTACGCCAAAGTGGTTTCATAAACTTGAAAGGTGGTGCAATAGCATGAATCAAATAATGCATAGATGCATACAATAAATAGCCAATCATAAAACCAGGAAAGAAAGCAAAGGCATATTTCCCTAAAATTAAATATTGAATCAAGAAAATGATTGATGCCAAAAGAATACTTGGAACTGGAGGCATAAACAAACGTTGTTTATCGCGTGGATAATGATGATGATTTCCGTGAAAAATGTAAACAATTCGTTTTAGACTTGGTTGTTCGGCTGTCCAATGAAAAAGATAACGATGCGCAAAATATTCGAACAAGGTCCAAAATAGCATCGCACCAAAAAAAATTGAAATAACTGTTATTGTAGATAAGTCGTAGCTATAAATACCATAATAAATACAATAGGAAAGTAGAGGAATGTACATTCCCCAAATAACTGCGGGATGACCTTTTGTCAACATTTCGAGGTATTTGTTTTCAAAGATTTGCGCTTGACCTTTATTATGTATTTTCTCAAATTTCATGGTTACAAAATTTAATTTACTTAAAAATAAGGTTTTAACATATTTTAAACAAACAATCTCTAAAAATTAATTGTTAAAAAAAATCCGAAAATCAAAGTTTGATTTTCGGATTATATGATAAATAAGAAAATTCTTATCTGTTTTCAATTTCAACGTAATCACGTAATGGTGCTCCTGTGTATAATTGACGAGGGCGACCAATTGGTTGATTTGTTTCGCGCATTTCCATCCACTGTGCAATCCATCCTGGTAGACGTCCAACAGCAAACATAACTGTAAACATTTCAGTTGGGATATCTAACGCTTTGTAGATAATTCCTGAATAGAAATCTACGTTTGGATATAAGTTTCTTGATTTGAAATACTCGTCTTCTAAAGCAGCTTGCTCTAATTTTTTCGCAATATCTAAAATAGGATCATTGATTCCTAATTTCTCTAAAACGTTATCCGCAGCTACTTTGATGATTTTCGCACGAGGGTCAAAGTTTTTATAAACACGGTGTCCAAATCCCATTAAACGGAATGGATCGTTTTTATCTTTTGCTTTAGCTAAGTATTTTTCAACATCTCCACCATCATTTTTGATTGCTTCTAACATTTCTAATACTGCTTGGTTAGCACCTCCGTGTAATGGTCCCCATAATGCAGAAATACCTCCAGAGATAGAAGCAAATAAACCTGCATGAGAAGAACCTACTAAACGTACACTTGATGTAGAACAGTTTTGCTCGTGATCTGCGTGTAAGATTAATAATTTGTCAATTGCATCAATAATAACTGGATCTAAGTCTAATTCTTGACCTGGTTTTTTGAATAATAATTGATAAAAGTTTTCTACATAAGATAATTTGTCGTTAGAGTAGTTAACTGGTAATCCTTTAATTTTTCTTTGTGTCCAAGACGCTAATACTGGGAATTTACCTAATAAAGTAACTGCCGCTTTGTACATATCATCTGGAGAAGTAACATCAACAACTTTTGGGTTGAATGCTGATAAAGCAGCTGTTAAAGATGTTAATACTCCCATTGGGTGAGCAGAACTTGGGAATGCATCTAAGATTTTGATTAAATCTTCTGACACATAGTTATACTCATTAATATCAGCGATAAATTTATCTAATTCAGCTTGTGTAGGTAATTCTCCTTTGATTAACAAATACATTACTTCTACGAAAGAAGATTTCTCTGCTAATTGTTCAATAGGATATCCACGGTACATCAACTTACCTTCTTCACCATCTAAAAAAGTAATTTTAGATTCGCATGCCCCTGTATTTTTGTAACCTGGATCCATTGTGATTAATCCAGTAGCACTTCTTAACTTGGAAATATCAATAGATTTTTCATCCATTGTACCAGTTGTAACAGGTAGCTCCAACTCATTTCCGTTGTAATTTAATATTACCTTATCTGACATTTTATAGTTTATATTATTTATTGCGTAATTTACACTTTTTTTATTAATTTGAGACTGATAAATATCAGTCTCAAATTATTTTATCGCTTAACTTTAAAAGCCTTAAGCCCTGGAAAAATTGCAGTTTCTCCAAGAATCTCTTCAATACGTAATAGTTGGTTGTATTTCGCCATACGATCAGAGCGAGAAGCAGAACCAGTTTTGATTTGTCCTGTGTTCAAAGCAACAGCTAAATCTGCAATTGTAGCATCTTCTGTTTCTCCAGAACGATGAGACATAACTGCTGTATAACGTGCATTTTGTGCCATTTGTACTGCTTTGATCGTTTCTGTTAACGTACCAATTTGATTGAATTTTACTAAGATAGAATTTGCTGTTTCAGCATCAATTGCTTTTTCTAATTTAGTTACATTCGTTACCAGTAAATCATCTCCAACAATCTGAACACGTTTACCGATTTTATCTGTTAAGATTTTCCAACCTTCCCAATCGTTTTCATCCATACCATCTTCAATCGAAATAATTGGATATTTCTCTGTCAATTCTGCTAAATAAGCTGCTTGCTCTGCAGAAGTACGGATAGCTCCTTTCTCTCCTTCGAATTTTGTATAGTCATATTTTCCATCGTGATAGAATTCTGATGATGCACAATCTAGTGCAATCATAATTTCTTCACCTGCTTTGTAACCTGCTTTTTCTATTGCAGAAATTACAGTATCTAAAGCATCTTCTGTACCATCAAAAGTTGGTGCAAATCCACCTTCGTCACCTACTGCTGTAGATAAACCACGGTCGTGTAAAATTTTCTTTAATGCATGAAAAACTTCTGTTCCTTTGCGTAAAGCGTCAGAAAAAGATGCTGCCTGAACTGGCATAATCATGAATTCTTGGAACGCAATAGGCGCATCAGAGTGAGAACCTCCATTTACGATATTCATCATTGGAACTGGTAATGTGTTTGCATTAACTCCACCGATGTATCTAAACAATGGTAAACCTAATTCTTCTGCTGCAGCTTTTGCAACCGCCAAAGAAACACCCAAAATTGCATTAGCACCCAATTTAGCTTTGTTTTCAGTTCCGTCTAAATCAATCATTACTTGATCGATTAAATTTTGTTCAAAAACAGAAAAACCAATTAATTCTGGAGCAATCACTTCATTTACATTCTCGATAGCTTTCAAAACTCCTTTACCTAAGTACAAGTCTCCACCATCACGTAATTCTACTGCTTCATACTCTCCTGTAGATGCTCCTGATGGAACAGCTGCACGACCTAAAACACCTGATTCTGTATACACGTCTACTTCTACAGTTGGGTTACCACGAGAATCTAAAATTTGTCTTGCATGGATATGCGAAATAATGCTCATTATTAATATTTTTTAATTGATAAAATTTTGATTTACCAAAAATAATGGATTTGAGTAATCTTTACAACGAAATTATCTTTTTTTAAAAATAATTTAATTCAAAAACAATTCGAAAAACTTATGCATGCATAATAAAGAAGTATAATTTCGATGCCTGCAAAGATTATTATTTTTTGAGTGAATTAAAAAAACTTTAGATAAAAAATTTAATTTGTTATTGTAAGGGTTCCGTTGGAATTCACATAAACTTGGTATGTTCTTGGCGCTCTATTCGCTACTTTTGTAGGTTGTCCTGTTAAAAGTATCCACTCAGCACCATCTTCTTTACAAACAATCTTGATGTCATCTTCCACAAATAAAGTGGTCTTATCAGTTGGGCAAATATGTGGTGCATTACGATCATAAGCTTTATAGCCCGTAGCTGTTCGTACAACAATAAGTCCTCTTGTACCCGTCGCTGGTCCATCTACATACACCCAACCTCCAGGATTATTAAGATTAGAATATAATGGTAAATTGATATTGATTGATACATTCACAATTGTATTTGGCACACAACTTACTGTACCATCATCTGAATTGCAGCCTTGAAATAAGCCAGCAAAAACACAAACCAAAATAACCTTATTTAGAATCGTTTTAATAAATTGTTTCATTTTTAATTTGCTGTATTTTTTTTATTATCTTTGTAGTACAATAACTAAATAGTCCTGCGCATAGTATTACATATGTGTAGGATTATTTATTTTATAAGATCTATTTAATAAAAAATTAAACATTGTTGTTATGGCAAATATACAATATGTAACGAAAGAGGGATTAGAAAAGTTGCGTGAAGAGCTTCATCAGTTAGAAACTTTTGAGCGTCCAAAAATTTCGCAACAAATTGCTGATGCGCGTGATAAAGGAGATTTATCTGAAAATGCAGAATATGATGCTGCAAAAGAGGCTCAAGGAATGTTAGAGATGCAAATTGCTAAATTGAAAGAAGTTGTAGCATATGCACGCGTAATTGATGAATCTAAATTAGACCATTCTAAAGTATCAATATTATCAAAAGTTAAAATAAAAAATACAGCGAACGGACAAGAATTAGTGTACACTTTGGTACCTGAATCTGAAGCTGATTTAGCTAAAATGCGTATCTCTGTGAATACTCCAATCGCAAAAGGATTGTTAGGAAAATCACTTGGAGAAGTTGCAGAAATTACATTACCTAACGGAATGACTTTAAATTTTGAAATTTTAGAAATATCTTTGGACTAAGATTTCAAAAATTAAAAACATATGGCAAGCATTTTCACTAAAATTATAAACGGAGAAATACCATCATACAAAATTGCCGAAAACGATAAGTACATCGCTATTTTGGACGCTTTTCCTTTGGTAGAAGGTCATGTATTGGTTATCCCGAAAAAAGAAGTCGATAAAATCTTCGATTTAGACAAAGAAACCTATTTAGGTTTAATGGACTTTTCTTACGAAATTGCACAAGCTATAGAAAAAGCAATACCTTGTTTACGCGTTGGCGTAGCTGTTGTTGGTTTAGAGGTACCACATGTACATGTGCATTTGGTTCCTCTAAATACAATGCAAGATATCAATTTCTCAAATCCAAAACTTCAATTATCTGCCGAGAAAATGATCAAAATTGCAGATAATATCAAATCATATTTATAATCGATGAACAAATACATTAAATTAGTAATCGCCGCTGTATTAATCGCTTTAGCAATCTTTTTGTTTACCATTCGCGAATACGGTTGGGGATTTGTTTCGTTATTAGTCGCTGTATTTCCAATTTTATTCTATTTCAGAAACGAAAACATCTTGTTAGCTTTCTGGTTTTTACGTAAAGAGGATATGGCAAAAGCGAAAAAATGGTTACAAAAGATCAAAAATCCATCATCAGAATTAATTCCTAAACAAATGGGATATTACCACTACATGATGGGAATTACTGAAGCGCAGGACAATGTAGCGGTTTCAGAAAAATATATGAAAGAAGCCTTAAACTACGGTTTATCGTTTGATCATGACAGAGCAATGGCTAACTTATCTTTGGCTGGAGCTGCAATGTCAAAAGGTAAAAAGAAAGAAGCGGAAGGTTATATTAAAGAAGCGAAGAAAAACGATTCGAAAGGAATGTTTACAGATCAAATCAAAATGATGAATGATCAAATGAAACGTTTCAACGTAAGTAATTCGCAATTACAAAACCCACATATGCGTCACAAAGGACGTAAATTCTAAATGGATATATCAAAAATTACAGAAGAATCATCATCAAACACCAACAAGTGGAAACTGATTGAAGAATTCTTTCAACAAAATTTCACAGACGGTGAAAGACCAGATTTAGATACGATTCTTTTTTTGATCGGTGTTCAAGAATTAGGACAAGGAAAAAAACGATTCAAAAAAGATGATAAACTCAATTTATTACACATTGCAGTTTGTCGCGTGTTAGAACCTTTTGGTTTTTATCGTTTCGATGGATTAGATCCTGATGGTTGGCCACATTTTGAGTTGTTGGAAGATTTACCACCTCTCAAAACAAATGAACAAACCTTGTTAATGAAATACGCCGTTATACAGTATTTTGATGATCAAAAAATAATAAACTTCGAGTCTTAAGATTCGAAGTTTTCTTTTTTATACAAATCAACGACCACTTTATCCGCATCTAACGTAAATTTCTCCGCATTTAACTCTTCTTTGGATAACCATAACAATTCGTTGATATCTGCATCCAAAACTTTCAATTTATCCAATGCTTTCTCTGTAATTGTCGCTTTATAATAAATCAATAAAACCTGTTCTGTCGGATCAAAAGCATTCAGCACAAAAAAATCTTGTGTATAAAAATGTTCATGAACTTCTACTTTCAAATTCAATTCCTCTTTTATCTCTCTCCTTATACAATCTTTTGTTCCTTCACCAAACTCCAATCCACCGCCAGGAAACTTATAAATTAACTCTCCCTGAAACGGCTCGTGAATCACCAATACCTTTCCCTTGTGTTCCAATAACGCATATACACGCACATTAAATGGTTTCATATCCTGTTTACTTTAAAACCTAAATATATAAAAATTCTTCATTCAAATGCGTATTATTATAGCGTTCCCTTCGGTCGGGCTATCCGTTGCAATCTTTTGTTGAAGAAAATTGGAAGTGATTACAGGAAAATCCAATTTCTACAAAAGGATTTCCACTGCTATCCCTAACGCGGGTTGTAAGTTGTAAGTTTTGAGTGATAAGTTATAATTTATAAGACATAAGATTTAAGACTTACAGGAATAGAAGTAGAAGTTAAAATATCCACTTGAGGGAAATAGGGGCTTTTCGATTTATGAGTTGTAAGTTATAAAGGAAGCTTCCTTTTTATAAAGAAGAAGCTTCTTGTTGGATGAAAGCAAGCTTCTTATTAACTGACTAGAAGCTTCTCGTTTTATAGAACATAGTTTTGAGTTAGCGTAAAGCTTACAGTTCAGCTTAAAGCGAAATCCATAACCACAAAAAAAGCCTCAAGTTATTCACTTGAGGCTTTTAATAAA
>NZ_DINY01000043.1:0-12027 GCF_002426075.1 Empedobacter sp. UBA5528
CTTAACAAGGGGAAGATTACAACTCTAATGCTAATATACAAAAATTAGGATATGATTTAAGTTATAATAATGTTTTTAAAAATCTAAAATATTAGTTTTTTTTACTTAAAAAATATTACAATTTATAATTAGCTCGTTTATAACGTTGTTTGCCGTTCCTCGTTTTACCATATTTTATTAATTTATTAGAACATACTTTTGTTTGATAAACAATGGTAAAAGTTGATTTTGTCATATCTTATTAAAGATAAATTATATTGAAGATTTTATATAGTTTCTCTAAATG
Organism: Empedobacter sp. UBA5528; assembly: GCF_002426075.1. Taxonomy (NCBI): domain Bacteria; kingdom Pseudomonadati; phylum Bacteroidota; class Flavobacteriia; order Flavobacteriales; family Weeksellaceae; genus Empedobacter; species Empedobacter sp. UBA5528. The sequence continues at coordinate 287 of NZ_DINY01000043.1, forward strand.
GAATTTCTAGTTGAGTTCCGAATTTTTTTTGATTATTGGATAAATTAGAGATAGCAACACCTAATAGTCGAACTGGTTTTTCTAAGGAGTAACCTTCACTTAATAAATCATAACAAATAAGATCAAAAAGTTCTCTATTTTTAACTGGAAATGATGCTGATTTACTTTTTGTAGTAACCGAAAAATCATTGTGTTTTATTTTTACAGTAATTGTTCTTCCATAAATTGATGTTTTTAAAGAAAAGTTCCAAACATCTTCTATTAGTGGAAATAAAGCAATTTGCATTTCTTCTAATGTTTCTAAATCTTTGCTAAAAGTTGTTTCTGAACCAGATGATTTTCGCAATCGAGTAGGGTTGACCTCTCTAAAATCTAATCCTCTAACAATATTGTAATAGTATTTACCTGATTTCCCGAATTCCCGTAACAGTTTTTCTAATTCTAGGTTTTTCAAGTCCAAACCTGTATGAATGCCCATCATTTGCATACGTTCGGCAGTTACTTTTCCAATTCCATGAAATTTTTTGATTGGTAATTGATCAATAAAATTTTCAGACATTTTAGGCGTAATCACATAAAGTCCATCAGGTTTGTTATAATCCGAAGCAATTTTAGCTAAAAATTTATTGAAAGAAACACCTGCAGAAGCAGTCAAATCTGTTCGTTCCTTTATTTTTTGTTTGATTTCGTTTGCAATATCTGTGGCGATTTCGATGTCTTTATGGTTAATTGTTACATCCAAAAAAGCTTCATCCAAAGATAAAGGTTCAACCAAATCAGTATATTCAAGAAATATTTCACGAATTTGATTCGAAACTTCTTTATAAACTTGAAATCGAGGTTTTACAAATATCAAATGTGGACATTTGCGTTTTGCAACAACAGAAGACATTGCAGAGCCGACGCCATATTTTCTAGCTTCGTAACTAGCGGTAGCAATCACACCACGTTCTTCATTTCCGCCAACAGCAATGCATTTCCCTCTTAATTCGGGGAAATCTCGTTGTTCAACAGAAGCATAAAAAGCGTCCATATCGATGTGAATAATCTTACGCTGCATCTTGCAAAATTACTCGCTTTATTTTAAATGATACTCTTGAATAAAGTTTTTTAAGTTTTTCTTATCGGCAACAATTGTCAAATAATCGCCCAATTCAATTGGTACATTTCGATCAGGATTGTGAATCATTTTTCCATCGCGCTCTATCGAAACCACAATTCCTTTTGCCGTATCTTTTACCCAGCCAATCGATTTATGCTCCAAAACACAAAAATCATTCGGAATAACTACTTTATCCAACGTAAAATTATCTGTATTTTTAAGATCATTATTTTCTGGAGGAGTTTCACCAATAATTTGCAAATACTTCTCAAATCGTTGAATATGTTCATCCGTTCCAATAATTCCAATTTTATCGAAAGGATATAAAACTGATTCAGAATTTGGAGTCTGAATAATTCGATCGCCACGTTTGATATAGGCAATATTGATCTGAAATTTTGTTCGCCAATCCAATTCACCCAAAAAAACACCAATAAAATTGGCATTTTGCGGAACAATCATATCCGAAATATGCGTATTATCCCAAGTATATTGAAATTTATCTTGTTTCTTTTTCTCTTCAATTTTTTTAGTCAAAATTTCACGTTCATTTAAGTTATAAATGAATTTTGTTTGAATATAATTGTAAAATTGATTGAAATATTTTGAAAGAAAATACATTGTAATCAATAATCCAATAACTAATACAATTGAGGCAATTGTGCTTGAAAAAAATTGATTATAAATAAAAATTACAGCAACTACAACTAAAGTTAAACGGATAGAAATAATCGCGATAATTGGTGCACGATTATAATTAGATTCATCCCAAAACTCTCCAATAATTTCTCTTTTTGGTCGATTTCCAATAATTGCCCAAATAAATGGAATACACAATACAAATGTCAATGTAAGGCTAACCAAACTTGCGCCAAAATAGGTAAACCAATCGGTTAATAAGAATAAAACGTAGCTTTTGATAATCAATGTGATTGCGATAATGATTATTCCATTGATAAAAATTGTAGAAACTGTTTGTTTGATGATTTTATTCCATTTATTTTCGTTTTGAATGTGTTGTGTATCAGATGAATAATTTTCAACACCTTGAATAAATTTTTGTGGAAGAACTTTTTCCAATAAAGTATAAACTTTGTCAGATGATTTTATTAAATAAGGTGTAGTAAATGTTGTAATTGCCGAAACACCGACTGCAACAGGAAATAAGAAGTCGCTTGTTACGCCAAGAGAAAGTCCCAAACCAGCAACGATGAAAGCAAATTCACCAATTTGTGCCATACTCATTCCTACTTGTACGGACTGTTTTAGCGGTTGTCCTGAAATTATAGCACCTAAAGTGGTAAAAATTAACTTTCCAAAAATCGTCAGCAATGTTACAATTAAAATTGCCCATTTGTGTTCGTACATTGAAACAGGATCAATCATCATTCCAATAGAAATAAAGAAGATTGTAGCAAATAAATTTTTTACAGATTGAAAATTATGTTCGATTTTTTCTGCATAAACAGTTTCAGCTAGAATAGACCCCATTACAAATGCACCTAATTCTATAGAAAACCCAGCACTATCCGCGATATAAACCATTCCAAGACATAACCCAATTGAGATAATTAGTAAAGTTTCATCATCTAAATAGTTCTTAATTGAACGTAAAAAAGTTGGAATAATAAAAATTCCTCCAATAAACCAAACCGCTAAAAAGAAACCTAATTTAACGAAAGAATTAATCATTTCTGCTCCGTTAAAATGCTGGCTAACCGCCATAGTAGAAAGCATAACCATTAATAAAATGACCACAATATCTTCTACAATTAAAATTCCGAAAACGACATTCGCGAATTTCTTTCGTTTCAATCCTAATTCATCAAATGCTCTAATAATAATGGTTGTAGAGGAACTTGCTAATAAACCGCCGAGGAAAATACTATCCATTGTCGACCAATTCATAAATCGACCAACAAAATAACCAACGGTTACAATACAAATGATTTCGACAATCGCAGTGATGGAGGCAGAACCACCAACATTGAGTAATTTTTTGAAACTAAATTCGAGACCAAGACTAAAAAGCAAAAATATAACACCAATCTTCGCCCAAATCTCCACATTATGTTCTTCTGCAACGGACGGAATATATTCGAAATGCGGTCCAACCAAAAAACCAGCAATAATATAACCTAAAACAAGAGGTTGGTTGATGCGTTTGAAAATAAGCGTCGTCACAGCGCCTACACATAGAATTAATCCAAGATCGGTAATGAGTTTTGGCAAGTGTTCTTCCATAAATTGCGTTTAATCTCCACTAATTTAAGAATTTTTTAAAAGATAATTAATTGTTCAACTATTGATTAACTTTATATCATTATCAATTTTGTTTGAGAATAAAAAAAAACTCACTAATTCTGATGAATTAATGAGTTTGTATTTTCTTATCGAAAAGATTTTTTACAAAGTGATTTTTGCTAAATAAGAATCTCCTTCGGTTTTTATTTTTGTACATTTTAGTTGATGATATTCGCACGCATTTTTTAATGTATCAAAATCCAAATACAACCATTGAATAGGTTCTTCTTGCTCGCCTTTATAATGAACCGTAAAATCTAATTCACCATAATAATTTCCATTACTTGGAATCCATTTTCCACCATCTTCGTCTTCATCAAACATATAAATAATGTCGGTTCCATCAATCAAAACTTGACCATTCTCGGCTAATAAATTTTTGATTTTATCCAAGAAAACATTGATTAAAACTAAATTCTGAAAAATTCCAGTTCCGTTCATCAAAAATAGAATCGTGTCATATTTCTCAGCATCATTGATTTCAAGGAAATTCTGAACTTTTGCATTGTTGATTCCTCTCAATAAACAAGCTTCAATCGCTTTCGGAGAAATATCAATTGCTAAAGCATCCAACCCTTTTTCTTGTAAATAAAGTGAATGAGAACCCGCTCCACAACCAACATCCAAGATTTTTCCTTTTGATAAATCCAATGCTTTTTGCTCTAAAATTGGCATATCATCATATTCTCGAAAAAGATAATCAATTGGCATCACATCTAATTCTGAAATTGATGTTTCGGTATAGAGATCTTCGGGCGAATGATTGGTTTGATAATCTAAAATTGCCTGTCCGAAAAGGTCTTTCATGTTATTTTTATTTTTATGTTCTGATTGATACAGAAACTTTTATTTATTATTTTTTGCTAAAATAGCCTCAACAATTTGCTCTGCATGTACGCGCGAATTTTCAATAAACCAAATATTCGTCAACATTCCTCCACAAACAACGCCTGCCAAATATAATCCATCTACATTTGTTTCCATTGTTTCGGGATTGTAAGTTGGCGTTTTCAATTCATCATCACTGAAGGTTATTCCACAATTCTCCAAAAATTTGAAATTTGGATGATAACCAGTCAAGGCTAAAACAGTATCATTTTCAATTGAGATATGACCTTCTGGCGTTTGGATATGAACTTGATTTTCGTCAATCGATTTGATATTTGAGTTGAAATAAGCCTTGATACTTCCTTCACTAATTCTATTTTCGATATCAGGACGAACCCAATATTTTAGTCGATGCGTAAAACTTTCTCCGCGAATCACCATTGTTACATTTGCACCTTTTCGATAACATTCTAAAGCCGCATCAACAGAAGAATTATTAGCTCCGACAACTACCACATTCTGAAAAGAGTAGGGATGTGCTTCTTTGTAATAATGATGAACTTTTTCTAAATCTTCTCCTTCGATATTCATCAAATTTGGAATATCATAAAAACCAGTTGCAAGGACTACATTTTTAGCTGAATAATTATTTTTTGACGTTTTAATTTCAAAATGATTTGTTTTAACTTTATTAATAGCTTCAACTTCTTCGTAAAGATTAAGATTAAATTTAAAATATTTATGAATGTTTCGATAATATTCTAAAGCCTCTTGTCGACCAGGTTTTGGCGCAATACAGTTAAATGGAATTTCTCCAATTTCTAATCGTTCGGCAGTCGAAAAAAATGTCATATACAAAGGATAGTTGTACAAACTATTTGTCAAAGCACCTTTTTCAATAATTAAGTAAGAAAGATTGTTTCTTTTCGCTTTTATTGCACAAGCTAAACCAATTGGTCCAGCACCTACAATTATCAGATCATATTGTTCTTTCATTAAGCAAATTTACGGATAATCAGTTCGGTAATCTTTATGATTTTCACCAATTTTTATAAAAATAATGTTTAACTATTTGGATTAACGAAATATATTAATAATTTTGTTTGACAATTTTGTCAAAATAAAAAAGTCGCACAGATATGAAAGATGATATAGAAGAATTAATCAAAGAAACAGCGAAAAGAATGTTTTTTGCAGAAGGTAGATTTCATGCAACTACTCAAGAAATAGCTGATGAAGCGAAAGTGAATAGAACATTGATTAATTATTATTTCAGATCGCGAAACAATTTAATTAGTATTATTTACGAAGAAGCTACGCGTGTAAGTAATGAAAAATCGCGCGCTATTTTTGATAGAAATCGTGATATCAAAGAAATGATTGGCGAATTTATAGAGGATTCTATTGCAACATCAATCAAATATCCATATTTGGAAACTTACATCGTTACCGAAATGAATAAAAATAATACAATGTGTTCTAAATTAATGAAAGATGATTTAGATGTCGTTGTAAATGTTTTTTATGAAAGATTAGAGGAGGAAATGGAAAAAGGAACGATAAAAAAGATGGAGCCACTTCAGTTTTTGTTAAACATGATTTCGTTGGTCAATTATCCGTTTACAATTCGTCCACTTCTTCAATTGGATTTGAAATTGAGCGACGAAGATTTCAAACGTATTCTTTCTGATCGAAAAGAAATTATTCTCAATACACTTTTTAATAATTAATATATCAATGAAAAGGTTAAAACAATTACTTTCTATAGCGATTGTAGCGTTGATGAGTTCTGCAAATGCGCAAGAAATTATAGCACTTAAAGATGCGGTAAATTTTGCGTTAGAAAACAAAGCAGATGCAAAACGCGCAGATTTGGCAATCAAAAAAGCCGAATACAAAATTGATGAAGCCAGAGCAGGAGCTTTGCCTCAAGTAAATGCCAATGCAGGTTTGCAATATAATCCAATTGTACAAGAAATGGCGTTGACAATGGATGTTAAAAATGATAAAGGCGTAATGGAAAAGCAAACAACGATTATTAAAATGGGACAACCATGGAATTCGAGTTTAGGTGTTACGGTAAATCAAACATTGTTCGATCAACGTGTTTTTACAGGTTTGAAAGCCGCGAAAACAACACGCGAATTTTATCAGGTGAATGCAGATTTAACAGACGAACAAATTATTGAGCGTGTTGCAAATGCGTATTATCAAGTTTTTATTCAAGAAGAAAAATTAAAAACGATTGAAAAAAGTTACGAAAACACAAATAAAGTTCGAAATGTAATCAAAAGTTTAGTGGATAATGGTTTGGCAAAACCAATTGATTTAGACCGAATTGTTGTGCAATTAAATAATATTTCTTCTTCGCGTCAACAGTTGGTAAATGCAGTTGAAATCAACAAAAATGCGTTGAAATTCTATATGGGTTATCCAATTGAGCAACCAATTAGCTTAACAGAAGAAACAATTACGCCAAATTTAGTTTTGTTGGAAGATCAAATAGATGTTGAAAATAGAACCGAATTTAAAGTTTTATCGAAACAAAAAGAATTGTTAGGTTTTGCGAAAGAAGCGGAGCGAGCAAATTTATATCCAACTGTTGGTTTAGCTGGAAATTATGGATTGCAAGGTTTTGGTGAAAAATTTATTACTTCGAAAAGTTACATCTGGTCAGATTTGGCTTCGATTGGTTTGAGTGTTAAAGTTCCGATTTTTTCTGGTGGAGCTACAAAAGCAAAAATTAATCAAGCAGAAATTGATTTGTTGGATATCGAAGAACAAATGAATGACACAAAACTTGGTTTGAGTTTAGAATATCAAAATGCAAAAGCGCAAATTGAAAATGCATTGAAAAGTGTCGATATTCAAGAAGAAAACGTGAGTTTGGCGGAGAAAGTTTTATCAAATACTCAAAATAATTACCAACAAGGTTTGGCAAATTTGACAGAGATTTTAGATGCTGAAAATGCGTTGACAGATGCTCGAAATAATTACTCAAATGCTTTGTTAGAATATAAAATTGCCGAAATCGCATTAATCAAAGCAAAAGGAGATTTAAAAACATTAATTCAATAATAGAACCGATTTTATGAAATCAGTAAAAACTTTACTTTATATATTAATTGCAGCCGGTTTGATTGGTGGTGCAATTTACATTATCAAAAATAATAAAGCGAAACAAGAAGAAGAGGTAGCAATCGTAAATGCGGCTAATGACGATGTTGTGGTAAAAACGATTAAAGCTAATTTTCAAAGTTTAAATACAGATTATACGTCAAATGGTACATTTGCGCCATTTCAGGAAATGAGTTTTCCTTCGGAAATTTCTGGTCGAATTGTCCGTGTTTTGGTTGATGAAGGGAGTTATGTTTCTGTTGGTCAAACATTGGCAACAATCAAAAAAGATGCAATTGAAGTTGATGTTACGCAAGCGCAAAATAATCTTCAAAATGCAATTATTGACAATCAACGTTACGAAAATGCTTATAAAACGGGAGGTGTAACAAAGCAACAATTAGATAATTCGCGTTTGCAATTAAAAAATGCAAGAGCAGCGGTTTCTGCGCAAAATTTGCGTGTGCGTGATACGAATGTAAAAGCAACGATTTCTGGTGTAATCAACAAACGTTATATCGAGCCAGGATCTGTAGTAGCACCAGGTTCTCAAATGTTTGATATTGTAAATGTATCAAAATTAAAATTACAAGTTACAGTAACAGAAGCTGAGGTTGTCAATCTTAAAGTTGGTCAAACCATCAAAGTGTTGGCGAGTGTTTTTCCAGATCAAGAATTTGCAGGAAAAATTTCTTTTATCGCACCTAAAGCAGATGCTTCATTAAATTTTCCTGTGGAAATTCAAGTTTCAAATAATTCTGGTTTAAAAGCTGGTATGTATGGAACGGCAGTTTTCTCTACAAAAGATGATGTTAATGCAGGGAAAAATGTATTAGTTGTTCCTGCGAATGCGTTTGTGAACGGAATTAGTTCTGGACAAGTTTTCGTGGTTGAAAATAATACAGCAAAATTAACGAAAGTTGTGATTGGGAAAACGGTTGGAACTGAAGTTGAAATTATCAGCGGATTAAAAGATGGAGCTGAAATCGTAACAAGTGGTCAGATTAATCTGAAAGATGGAACGAAAGTGAAAGTTGTAAAATAAGAGTAGTTTTTCCATGAAAATAGCAGAAATATCAATTAAACGACCTACAATGATTATCGTGTTATTCACGATTTTGATTTTGGGAGGATTGTTTAGTTATACGCAAATGGGATACGAATTAATCCCAAAATTTGAAACGAATGTCGTTACGATTTCAACAGTTTATCCTGGAGCTTCTCCAAACGAAGTTGAAAATTCTGTAACCAAAAAGATAGAGGATGCGGTTGCAGCCTTAGAAAATGTAAAGAAAGTAGAATCGAAATCATACGAAAGTTTATCGGTTGTGATGGTGACGTTAAATTCTGATGCAAATGCAGATTTAGCGCTGAATGATGCGCAACGTAAGATTAACGCAATCGAAAAAGATTTACCAGATGATGTCGACCCGCCTTCGTTGACGAAATTCTCGTTGAGTGATTTACCGATTATTACAGCTGGTGTAACGTCTGATAAGTTGACAGAAAAAGATTTGTATGATTTATTGGATAAAAAAGTAGAACCAGTTTTATCACGTGTAACAGGTGTTGCGCAAGTAAATTTGATTGGAGGACAAGAACGTGAAATTCAGGTAAGTTTAGATCCTTTGAAATTGAAAGGTTACGGATTATCTGTGCCTCAAGTTCAACAAGCAATTTTGACATCGAATTTAGATTTCCCAACAGGAAGTGTAAAAACGCGTGAAAATTCGACAATTATTCGTCTTTCGGGAAAATATAAATCGGTTGATGAATTAAATAATTTAGTGATTTCTTCGAATAATGGCATTCAAGTTCGTTTGTCAGAAGTTGCTTTTGTGCAAGATTCTCAAAAAGAAGTAGAAAAAATAGCACGTGTTAATCAGAGTTCAGCGATTATTGTTCAGGTTGTAAAACAATCTGATGCAAATGCGGTGGCTGTTTCTGAATTGATGAAAGAAACCATCAAAAAAGTTGAAGCTGATTATAGCAAAGAAGGACTTAAAATTCAGATTGTAAATGATACGTCTGATTTTACTTTAGCAGCTGCAGATCACGTTATTTTCGATTTAGTTTTAGCCGTTGTGTTGGTTGCAATTGTGATGCTTTTGTTTTTACATAGTATTCGTAATGCCTTTATTGTAATGGTTTCTATTCCAGCTTCGTTAATCGCAACGTTTATCGGAATGTATTTGATGGGTTATACTTTAAACTTGATGTCGTTACTTGGTTTATCACTTGTTGTGGGAATTTTGGTGGATGATGCGATTGTAGTTTTGGAGAATATTTACCGTCATATGGAGATGGGAAAATCGAAAATTAGAGCATCGTATGACGGAGCAAAAGAAATTGGATTTACTGTAACTGCGATTACATTGGTAATTGTAGTGGTTTTCTTACCAATTGCAATGAGTACAGGTTTGGTTTCTAACGTTATTTCTCAATTCTGTGTTACCGTAGTTATTGCAACTTTATTATCCTTATTGTCATCGTTTACAATTGTACCTTGGTTATCATCTCGTTTTGGGAAATTAGAGCATATCACAGGGAAAAATATTTTCGAAAAATTTATTCTTTGGTTCGAAAAACAATTAACAAAATTCACGCATTTCATTTCTGATATGTTAGAATGGTGTTTAAAATCAACTGTTCGAAGAATTGGTGTTTTTATTGGCGTTTTCATTCTTTTATTTGGAACAATTGCCATCTTAATGGGAGGAAAATACATTGGTGGAGAATTTTTCCCAAAAACAGATAAAGGAGAATTCTTGGTTCAGATGGAATTACCAAAAGACGCAACAATAGAAGAGTCAAACTTTGTAACACAAAAAGCAGAGAAATTTTTACGTGGTAAAAAAGAAGTTGTTGATATGATTACGACGGTTGGTCAAAGTTCCGAAGGTTTTGGAGCGGCGCAAGCAACAGCTTATAAGTCGGAGATTGATGTTATTCTAAATGATAAATCAGAGCGTGAAGACAATTCGTTTATTTATGCAGCGAAAGTAAAACGCGAATTAGAAAAAGAATTGGTTGGAGTAAAAGTGAAAACTGTTCCAGTTGGTTTGATCGGAGCAGAGCAAGCGCCAATTGCGTTGGTTGTGACTGGTCCAAATTTAGAAAGCGCGATGAAATTTGCTGAGTTAGCGAAGCACGAATTAGAACAAATCAAAGGTTCTTCGGAAGTGAAATTAACAACAGAAGCAGGTAATCCTGAAATTAATGTGCAAGTTGATCGTGATAAAATGTCTTCTTTAGGATTGAATCTTCAAACGGTTGGTTTAACCATGCAAACGGCTTTCTCTGGAAATACAGATGGTAAATTCCGTGCTGGTGAATACGAATATGATATTAATATTCAATACAATGATTTCAATCGTTCTAATATTGATGATGTTCGTAGCTTAATTTTTGTAAATGATAAAGGACAACAAATTCGATTAGATCAATTTGCAACGGTTATGCAAAGTTCAGGTCCAAGTTTCTTAGAGCGTCGTGATAAAACGCCTTCTGTAACGGTTCAAGCACAATCGGTTGGTCGTACAACAGGTGATATTGTAACTGACTTCAAGGAAAGTTTGAAGAAAATTGACAATAAGAAACCAACTGGTGTTTCTTATGTTTGGGGTGGAGATGAAGAAAATCAATCCGAAGGTTTTGGTACATTAGGTTATGCATTATTAGCTGCTATTATCTTGGTTTATTTGGTAATGGTTGCTTTGTACGACTCGTTTATTTATCCTTTCGTGGTTTTGTTTTCGATTCCATTATCTTTAATCGGAGTTTTCGTAGTTTTAGCATTAACAAATAATTCATTGAATATCTTCACGATTCTCGGAATGATTATGTTGATTGGTTTGGTGTGCAAAAATGCCATTTTATTAGTCGATTTTACAAACCATAGAAAAGAAGCAGGAGAAACAACACACAATGCTTTGGTACAAGCCAATCATGCACGTCTTCGTCCAATTTTGATGACAACTATCGCCATGGTTTTTGGTATGATTCCGATTGCTTTGGCAGAAGGAGCAGGAGCAGAGATGAACAACGGTTTGGCATGGGTTATTATCGGTGGATTAGTTTCCTCATTATTCCTAACCTTAATTATTGTTCCTGTGGTTTATTCATTATTCGATAGTGCAATTCGTCGATTCTCAAAAGGAGAAAAAGTAGATTATGAAGCAGAAATGGTTGCAGATTATGAAGCGCGACAAATAAAAGAAGAATGGGAAGAGTAATCTTTCGTTTTTAGATATTTAATCAAACCCGTTCAGTTTTTATTATTTTAATTGATACATAAAAAAATCCTTGTCAAAGTTCTAAACCTTGACAAGGATTTTTATTTAGTTGAAACTCGTTATTTTGTTAATGCGATGTGCTTGTTGCACAACAC
>NZ_DINY01000045.1:0-37120 GCF_002426075.1 Empedobacter sp. UBA5528
ACCTAAATGCACTACGGGTAATCTATGAATATTTTTAATCAATATAATTACACTTTTTCTAAAACAAAGAATTCTTATCTTTGTTAGAGAAAAGTTGAATTAGATTTTATTCTAACAGAATACTTTTTTTATTAATTAAGATTTTTTGATACATGAAAATATTACTTTCTCCAGCGAAGATGATGAATTTGGAAACGAATGCTAAATGGAGAGCAACGACACCTCAATTTTTGGAACATTCACAAGAAATTATGGATGTTATGAAAGAGATGAGTACAACAGATCTTGAAAAATTAATGAAAATTTCGAAAGATATTGCAGAAATGAATGTGGAGCGTAATCAGGTTTGGAATGTTAAACCTACTGCGAAACAAGCTATTCCAGCAGCTTTAGCTTTCAAAGGTGAAGTTTATAGAGGTTTGAATGCTGAAACTTTAGATGATGAAGCATTTGATTACTTTAATAAACATGCATTTTTGTTATCTGGACTTTATGGGATGTTGCGTCCTTCTGATAAAGTAATGTTGTATCGCTTGGAAATGGGTTCGAAATTGGATGTTCATGGTTCGAAAAATTTGTATGGTTTTTGGAAAAAAATTTTGACACCTTTTCTAAATTTAAAATTGAAGAAAGGCGAGTTTATCTTAAATTTAGCAAGCAATGAATATGCAAAAGTTTTGGATAGAAAATCGTTAAAAGTTCCGATGATTGATGTAGAGTTTCAAGATTACAAGAACGGTGAATTGAAAAAAATCATGATGTATTTTAAACATGCTCGTGGTGCAATGGCGCGTTATTGTGCAGAAAATAAAGTTGAAACTTTGGATCAAGTGAAAGCATTTGACGTGGATGGTTATCGTTTTGATGAGAATCTTTCTACCGAAGAAATTTTGGTATTTACAAGATAATGACTAAAAAAATAATAACTTGAAGACTGCTTTATTAGTAGTCTTTTGTTATTTTTAAATAATATATGAAAGAAAATTTTATCGATAAATTACCCCTCAAAATTATTTACTCGTTCCAATCGCTGATTGAAGAATTAGAACGATCTGAATACAACTTTGGAGAGTTTAAAGCTTTTTTAGAATATCTGAAAGCTACTCGACCAGAGTTGATTGATGGTGTTGAAACATTTGAAGATTTTCAGAAAATTATTAAAGATGTTGAGCCAATTATTGAGAAAATTATTCCTAAACCATTTGTAAAATATAATTTAAAAGCGATAACTTTTCCTTTTTCTGACAAATTTATTTTTGCAACAGATCGACTTAAAGAGTTGATTGATAATAATGAATCACGACTAAAATTCAATTTTGAAGATTTAGATTATGATACATTATATAAGTTTTGTTGTTGCTTCATCTTATCGAAATATTATCATAAAAATTTAGATTTTAATCTATCAAATCAGTTGGTGATAGACAATCAAAATGGCTACAGAATTTATCTTGGGACTGATATAAACCATGATTATTTTCGTATTTATCCATCCGAAGATAAATTTAAATTGACTGAAGATGAAATTGAAGAGTTGTTGAATAATTATGAAGATACAGCTTTGTGGATGAGAAAAATTCCAATTGGATCTTGGATTGCAAAAGGGTTTAATCTTGTTTCATTTTTTGATAATACGACTGAAATTGCACTTTCTAACTTAAAATCTAAATTATTATCTTATGGAGAACCTTTTAATATTGTTCGAAATGATATTATTTCTGCATTAAAATCTATTTTTAGAATCAATAATTTAGAAGTTGGTTTTTCGGCTTATAATTCGGATAAAAATCAATTGGAAATTAGTCATTTATTACAATTGAATGATAGTTTATTGATTGATAATCATAAAAAAATAAAACTGAATGAAATTTTTTGTGCTGATTTAGAGAACAAAATATCGAAATCAGATTATTATGTTGTTTCTAATATTGACGCAGCTTTGGAGAAGTTTCCGCAAGATAAAATGTTGAGAATGGCAAATGAATCTGGTCTGAAAAGTTTGATTCTTTATCCATTGAAAAACGGAAAATCTCATTTAGGTATTTTAGAAATAGGCTCGAAAGAAGCTGGAGTTTTCAATCGAATTAATGCAAACCTTTTGCGCGAAATCACGCCTCTTTTAGAAGAATCTATTTATCGCTATACGGTAGAGTTTGAGAATCAAATCAATGCTTATATACAAACCGAATATACGTCGTTGCATCCAAGTGTAGATTGGAAATTTAGAGAAAAAGCTCGCGAACATATATTGCATCCGGGAAATACAAAACAAAAATTGCAGATCTCTTTTCAAAATGTATATCCAATTTATGGTGAATTGGATGTGAGAAATTCGTCAGTGATTCGAAATCAATGTTTAAAAATGGATTATACTAATCAGATTAATTACTTGATTTTGATTTGTAACGAGTTATATAATCGTACAAAAAAGAATAAATTTTTGGATTATATTGACGATTTGACTGATTTTTTGCAACGAATAGATAATGTAGATAAAATCTATTTCGAAAGCGAATTATTTGATTACATTACGTTGCATATTCATCCTGAAATTCCCAAATATGTAAAGGACAATGAGAAATCAATTATCGAAGAATATCTAAAAAAATTAGATTCTACAACGGGATTATTTTATGTAGATCGCAAAAAATTTGACCAAACAATTGTAATGACAAATTCACTTTTGTCGAACAAATTAGATACTTTTCAGAAAGATGCTCAAGGTGTATTTCCGCATTATTACGAACGTTTCAAGACAGATGGAATTGATTATAATTTGTATGTTGGACGAAGTATTGCGCCGTTCAAAAAATTCTCCTATCAAAATATTCGTGAAATTAGATATTGGCAATTACAGGCGATGATTTCGATGGAGCAATCGTATAAAGAAATTCAGAAAAAAACACCGCTAAAAGTAGAGGTTGCTTCGTTGATTTTTGCAACGAATACCACTATAGATATTTTGTTCAAATTAGATGAGAAACGTTTTGATGTTAATGGATACAACAATGCAAAATATGAAATAATTAAGAAAAGATTGAGTAAAGCTTTTGTGAAAGGAACAAATGAACGAATCAATTTGCCACACAAAATTTGTATTATTTATACCGAAGATATCCTAAAAGAAGAATACTCAAATTATATCAATTTATTAATTGATAAGAAATTTTTGAAAAAAGATGTTGAATATTTGGAAATTGATGATTTGCAGGGTATAAGCGGTTTGCAAGCAATTAGAGTTTCGATTAATTATAAAAATAAACTCGAAAAATATACTAAAATAGAAGAATAAAGAATGGAAAAAGATGATGTATTGCTTAATATTTCGATAGATAGTACTGCCGAAAATATTTGGAAAGTTTTGACAGATGAACAAGCGTTTAATGAATGTTTTGAAAACATAAAAATGACTTGTAACGAATGGAAAGTAGGAGAGAGGATAAAGTTTGTAACGCAAAAAAATAATGAAACGTTGGTAGATGAAGCCTTGATTACATCTATTATGGAGAATGAACGTTTGCGATATAATTATAAAAAACAAAATACAGACCATGAGATTGAAGTAATTTTTAATCTAAAATCTTCAGGTAATTTTACTTATCTATCAATTGAAGGAAAAGATTTTGCGGATGATTTTGAACGCTCACATTCAGAGAATGCGTGGATAAATATGATGCAAGCAATCAAGAAATATGTACAAAAAAAATAACCTTCAAATTTTTGAAGGTTATTTTTTTATATGTTAAAATCCGAAATTCAAACCAAAAACGATTCGCCCTGGATCTTCACCTTTAAAGTATGAAACTGTTGCGGTAATAGATTGTGCTCCGTTTATCCAAAGTCCACCACCCATAGATGAATGCCATTTATTTGAGTCTTCTCCGTTTAACCAAACTCGTCCATAATCAGCTCCAACAAAAAGACCTAATCGAAGTGGAACAACAGCTTTGAAACGTAAAGCATCAAATCGTAAATCAGATGTTTGTAAGAAAACTTTGTCTCCTGCAAAACGACCTAATCGATAACCACGTAAATCCTGATCTCCACCTAAATTAGCCATTTGATAGAATTCCATAAAATTACCCCAAACTGCTTTACCTTTTAGCATAGAAGCAACTGTTAATCTTCCATTTGCAGAAATTTTATGTGTGAAACCTAAATTAAGTTCGGTATAAAAATGATTACGTTCAAAATCTGTCAAATTAGAAATCCACTTTGCATTTGCTAAAAATGTCATGCCTAATTTTGGCAATGATTCGTTATCGTAATTTTTGAACAAATATTTAGCTCCAATTTCTCCGAAATGTTGTCCTTTGAAAACGTCTCTATTAATTGATGGGAAATCTTCGACGATACGATCTTTATTCTCTTCAATCTTTTTGTAACTATAAATTGCAGAAAAATCTAAACGACCATTGTTATTCATAATCTTGAAAATAGACGGTCCAATGCTATAACTTTCTAATCGAACACGGTTATAATCCATTCCAATTTCTTCTTGATTATTCACGGTCTCGTTTCCTAAACCAAAGAAATTTGTACTATAAGTCGGGCTCGTGTAAGCTGCATTAAGATCTAAATTCCACTTACCCAACGCTTTTGTAAACGTTCCTTTATATTTGGCATCCCAACCGCCTGTCGCAAAATAATAACTTAATTGCAAATTGTGACGTTGCGAATATGGTTTACGATCAAAACCGTTGACAGTGTAGGTTGGCGATAAACCAATTTTTATTCCGTCATCAGGATTGTAGCCAATATTAGGTAACATAGTAAAGAAATTATACATCGGTTGTTTGTAATCGTATGTATTAACCTCGTAATCGTTGACAAAATTTTTCGATGTTAAAAAGGTAGATTCTGATGCATCACTTCCGTTTGCGTAATCATATACTTTTACTTTTGCAGAACGCTTTACTTCGTATATATCGTCATCTATTCCACCAATAATACGAACTAAAATAGCGTTATTTGGCTTTCCTTCAACCTTGAATTTATCTTTTCCGTTTAATCCATATAAACGAATTTCTTTCGTTTCTTTTTTATCAAAATCTTCATCAAGAATTAAAGTTCGATCTTGTCCTGAATAGATTTTTACATTTGTTTTTCCCTTTGGTAAACGAGTGATCACAAAATCTTCATCTTCGTTTGTTCCTTTCAGAATGATTAATTTGCGAAGAACTTTATTATATTCTTCTGCAAATTTTTCTAATTTAGATTTTCGGGCAATAAGATTATTGATTACTTCTTGATCGTATTCTTGTTTTGTTTCTTCAGGAATTAATTCAAATGATTGTTTGATATAATCATCACTCAAATTATCTTGAATATATTTTGCTTCTTTTATCCATAATTCAAGATCGGATGATTCTAAAATGGCTAAATCCAATGGATAAGGTTCTCTATTGAACCATTTTACATTTTTGATGTCATCTTTATAATCTTGCATATGTCTCAAAGGAGGAATTTTCATAATTAAATGAAAGAAAAGTCCATCATAACGTGGAAATGCTTGATCTCTATCGCGTGGAATTGGTTTATAAACAGTTTGTTTATTCTCTTTGTAAACGCCCCAACGCCATTGGTCAGAATGTCGATCCCAATCTCCAACTAACATATCAAAAAGTCGTGCACGAATGTAGGCTTGCTTATCCACGACAACATCTTTGTTTTTGTGAATCGCAGCCAACATATCATCTGTGCTAACAATATCTTTTGGTTTTCCGAAAACACCGTCTTGATATCCGGACATTGGTCGTTCTTCTATCATGTATAATTCATCACCAAAATTCTCATTATATGCTTTCAAGGCTTCTTGTTTTGGAACGTAATATAATTTTGGCGTAGAATGCATAATATTGATTGGTTTCATCAAATTAGCAACTGTTAATGGATAATATGGATGATTGGTTGTATAGAAATCCATCAAAAATTTCTCTGTGAAAGAATCTTCAAATTCATCTGCAACATATTTATTTTTAAATGCTACTTGCTGAATGAATTGCGTGGCACTTTTCTTCACCGAGCGCATATTGTATTCTTCACCTTTTGCATTTGCCAATCGTAAACTTTGCGTTTGATGTCCACCACCCATTCTAACAGGGGTTAAACCTCCATTTAGTTGACTTAAATTAACAGTATTAGCAGTAATTGTTTGTCCATATGTTCGACGATAATGACGACCAAAAAAGAATTTATACGGATCAGATTTACGTGTAACGTCTAATGGATATACACTTGTTTCTTTCGTTTTTGGCATTTTTTTATCATCATAAACTTGTGCCAAATATTCCTTTTTCTTTTCTGTAATTTGTTTTGTTAATAATAATTCGATTCCATCGTCTTTAAAACCATAGAAATTAGCTTTAGAAGCGCCATTATCATATAAATCTAGTACAACAAAACCATTATCTCCGTAAGAAAAATCGTTTTTACCAACCGCTTTTGCAGATTCTTTTTTAGAACCAGAACCGCTGATAATTTGTTTGACATTGTTTTGTTGAATATATTGCAAGTTGTGATCGTGTCCAGAAACAACAATTACATTATTTCTATTTTCGATAAGTGTTGCAATACGAGAAGCCATTTCTCTGTATTTGAAATTATTAACATCTTGAGGACTAAGACCTGTTGTACTTCTTAATAAATTAATAAAAGATCCGATTACCGGTAATGGAACTTTGAAATTATCTCCTAATGGATAAAACTGTTTTTTGAAATCAAATTGTCCACCATGTGTTCCGTTCGAATATAGCGGATGATGCATTGTGATAACAGTTGTTCTGTTTTGATATTTGTTCAACTGCGATTCTAATTCTTCGAAGAAAGCTTCTCGCGATTTGATATCACATTTTTCATTTAGACCAGGATGTTTGTCCCAATCTTGCAAATACCATTCAGAATCTATCGCAATAATTCCGATACTATCATTTACATTTATTTTATCAATTGGACACGCATCTTTTGGTAAAAATGATTTTTTATTACCCAATTGTTTTTTGACTAATTTTTCTTGTTCTTTTAATCCTTTTACACCATTTCGCCAATCATGATTTCCTGGAATAAAAAGGGTTTTTCCTTTAAATTCTTTCGCTAAATCAATCTGAAATTGAAGTTTCTCTCTACTTGTTGTATATTCAGCTTTTGTAGAATCCGTTACAATTCCATTTTCGTAAACATTATCACCTAAAAAGAAAAGATAAGAAGAAGAGTCAGCTTTCGCTAATTGATTCTTTAAAATTTCTAAATTTTGTTTATTTTTTGGTTGATCAAGATCTCCTGCATCGCCTATTAAATAGATAGATTGAATTTTATTTCCTTCTACATTTTGTACTTTTTCTGTCTTAATGTTTTTCCCATATTGAGGATGTTGCGTAGCGCAAGATGTCATATAAAGGCAAGAACCTACTAAAGCCAAAAAAGGATAATTCAATTTTTTGTTGTTTAGTGTTGGTAATAATTTCATACATTTAAGCGTTAAAAACTTGTGATGAACCAATTGTTATTAAATATAGAAAACTATGTTTTCAATCTGTTCAAAGATAATCTTTCTTTAGATTTTACGTATCATAATTTTATGCATACCGTAAAAGTTGTAGAAGCAATAAAAACGTTGTCTACTGATGAGCAAATATCTACAGATTTACGAGAAAAATTATTAATAGCGGGTTGGTTTCATGATACGGGTTACACAAAAATCGTGCAAGGGCATGAAAGTGAGAGTGCAAACATTGCAAAAGAGTATTTGATTGAGCATAATTTTGACGAAAATTACATCAAAGAAGTCCAAGATTATATTTTAATCACAGCGCTAAATAATGTTCCAAAAAATATAGGTGAAGCAATTGTAAAAGATGCAGATAACTATCATTTAGGACAAACTGAATATCCTAAAATTTCTGAGTTATTACGTGATGAAATAGCTAAAATATGTCACAAAGAATTTTCTGATTATGAATGGCATGTAGAGAATAGAAATTTTTTTCTAAACATACATCATTTTTATACGGATGCCGCAAAAAAGCTTTGGCAGAAAGGAAAAGAAGAAAATTTGATCTTTACCCAAAATAAAATCAAAGAGATAGAGTTGATTGGTGATATTCCCAATAAGTATGAAATCAAGAAAAAGAAAAACGATAAGATTCAACAACCAGATCGTGGTGTTGATACACTTTTTCGTGTAACGTTGAACAATCATACTCGTTTAAGTGATATTGCTGATAGTAAAGCCAATATTTTATTGTCTGTAAACGCGATCGTGATTTCGATTGCACTTTCTACTTTGGTTCCAAAGTTAGGAAGTCCAAAGAATGAGTATTTACTTTTACCTTCAATTGTAATGCTTTTATCAAGTGTTGTTTCAATTATTTTTGCAATTTTAGCAACTAAACCAAATGTAACATACGAAAGTTTTAACGAAGAAGATGTCAAAAACAAAAAAGTGAATTTGCTTTTCTTTGGTAATTTTTATCAAATGTCACTTGAAGCCTACGATGATGCTATGCAAGAGTTGATGAAAGACAGAGATTATGTATATACTTCTTTGACAAGGGATTTGTATTATTTAGGAAAAGTTTTGGAACGAAAATATCGTTTGTTAAGCATAACCTACACAATTTTTATGATTGGAACTATTTTATCTGTTCTAACGTTTGCTTACGCGATGATCACAAATGTTGCTTAATTATTTTTTTACTTTTTCAAAAGTAAAAGCAATTTTACTTGATTCATCATTGCTAATTTCAGCTTTTAACTGATGACCAATTTTCCAATATTTGATAAGTTTAGGAAAATCATTCTCTTGATTTTCTAATGTAAACGAATTTCTATCAGAATTGATTAACTCAAAATCAGTTGTCTCTTTTTTAGTTTTGTCCAAATTAACTTTCAATATCCATTTATCATCAATCTTTGTGATAGTAAGATGTTCCTGCGAAATTGTATCATTATTTTTGATTGTAAACCCGCAACCTAAAAAAGTGTTTTTATCAACTTTTTTCCAGTTTTCATACGTTTTTCGATCCGATTTTTCATTTGTTCTAATCCATTCTCCAACCAAAAAATCAAAACTTGGTTTATCAGCAGAAGTTTTAGTTGATTCGCAAGAATTCAACAAAAAAATAAATAAAAGAAGAAAAGTAAATAGTTTCATATTAGTGTGCTTAATAGTAAAAATAATCAATTTGAAATAGTTAAAATGATAGAAATGATTTTTTCTCAAAAATTTTATTCTTTTATGTATTATTGGTTTACTTTTTGTGTAATTCGTGGCAGTTAAATTAGGCAATAAACAAAAGGTACACTATTTTTGAAGTATGCGACTTTCTACAAAACAAAAGTTTTTTCAATACATTAAAAAATCATTTAATTTTTTTCAAAACTTGTTGAACCTGTTAAAATTGGTTTTATCAGAGCGACAATTTTTGTATTTATCGTGTATTTTAGTAGCTATTTCATCTGCTTTTGCAGTGATTGTGCTAAAAACTTTTGCGCACAATGTTTTTCAATTTACTATTTATATTAATAATTTAGTCAAACTACCTTATATCAATAGTATATTGCCAATTATAGGTATTTTGTTGACGGTTTTTGTTGTGCAGAAATTTTTGGATGGTTCGATAGAAAAGGGAACTTCTCAAATTATGATTGCTGTAGCTAAAAAGTCTGGAATAATGCCTAAAAAACAGATGTATGCTCAGATTTTAACGAGTTCCTTAACAGTTGGTATGGGTGGTTCGGCTGGTTTAGAATCTCCAATTACAATTACTGGTGCAGCTTTTGGTTCTAATTATGCACAATATTACAGATTCAAATACAAAGAAAGAACACTTTTGTTGGCTTGTGGTGTTGCAGCTGGTATTGCGACTGCATTCAATGCACCAATTGCAGGTGTTTTGTTCGCGATAGAGATTGTATTAGCGGATATGAGTGTTACTGCTTTTATTCCTTTATTGTTATCTTCTGCAACAGGAGCTTTAATTGCCAATTTAACATTAAAAAGCAATATGTTATTATCCTTTCGTTATGCGTTAGGATTTGATTATCATAATGTTATTTTCTATGTGATTT
This sequence comes from Empedobacter sp. UBA5528, assembly GCF_002426075.1. Classification (NCBI taxonomy): domain Bacteria; kingdom Pseudomonadati; phylum Bacteroidota; class Flavobacteriia; order Flavobacteriales; family Weeksellaceae; genus Empedobacter; species Empedobacter sp. UBA5528. The sequence goes on from NZ_DINY01000045.1 coordinate 10,069, forward strand.
TGGGTGTTTTAGCGGGGTTTGTTTCAGTTTACCATGCTCGATTATTTCGTAAAGTTGAACATTTGATAGGGAATTATTCGGATAATGTATATTGGCGAGCGATTGTTGGAGCGGGAAGTTTAGCAATATTGATTTTCTTTTTCCCAACATTATTTGGTGAAGGTTATGAGAGTATAAAATATTTAGCAAATGATGAAGCTGGTTTTATTTTAAATAATTCATTGTTAGAGAGTTTTAGAACGAATCAATGGATAGTTTTAGGATTTGTTTTTGTCACAATTTTAATCAAATCTATTGCAACAGGTTTAACTTTAGGAAGTGGAGGAAACGGAGGAAACTTCGCGCCTTCGTTATTTGTTGGGTCATATCTTGGTTTTTTCGTTGCAAAATTCTTTAATTTAATCGGTTTCAAAGAAGTTCCAGTCGGTAATTTTACTGTTGTTGGAATGGCAGCTGTTTTAAGTGGGTTATTTCATGCGCCATTAACAGCAATTTTCCTAATTGCCGAAATTACGGGAGGTTATGGATTAATTATTCCCTTAATGATTGTTTCTTCGATAAGTTTTGCAATTTCAAAACGATACGACAAATATTCGATGGATATATACGCAATAGCAGAAAAAGGAATTGTTTTTACATCTGATAAAGACCGAAATTTGTTTAATAAAATTGATTTGTTTTCGATTTATATCAAGAATATCAAAACATTGACGGTTTACAATTCAATTGAAGATATAAAAGAAATTTTTTCTACTACAACACAAGATTTTATTCCAGTCCTCAATGAAGATAAATCGATTCATGGAATTATAGTTTTAGATAATATTCGATCATTTATTTTTAATGATAATATTGATAAAAGTTACTTAGAATGTATAACAGAAGCAACTTCGACATCTATTTTTACGAATGCTGCTAACGTGATGAAAATGATGGAAGCAAAAAAAATAGATTATATTTTACTCACTAAAAAAGGTAAATTTGAAGGTTATGTAACCGAAAGTTTATTATTAGAAAGTTATCGAAGTAATTTGAATAAGTTGAGAATTGAGTAGAAATATTTGAATATAATATACAAAAAAAGCCTCTTAAATAGAGGCTTTTCATTATAATTCTTTTTTCATTTCGTATTGTTTGTCGTACAATTCTAATCCCATCGATTGAATAAAATCATTTGTAGAGATTTCTCTTTCGTCAACATTAATCATTTTAATCTCTTTATTTTTCAAATCGCTGAAAAGGATGGAAGCTAAATAACGATTTCTATAATCGTGATGAACACCAAATTGATAAATACGTGTATTATTTTTGTTGATAATTTTGTAAGCAACTAAAATTCCATCTTCATAAATTCCATTTATTTGACAATCTTCGATGATATTTTTTACACTTTGAATATCATTTTTCCAAGTAGGTTTTATATCCCAAAAGTTTTCACTTGTAATCAAATCTAAATCACTAAATTCTATAATTTCATGTAATGGATTTACGACCAAAATAGGAATTCCTTTATAACTGTTTAAAGTTCTTGTTTTTTCGAAACCACAAGCTTCATAAGCGTTAATAGCAAAATCATTTTTAATATTTACTTCTAAAAATATGTTTTTTACTTGTTGTTCTTTCAATTTTGGAAAACTAAAATCTAACATTTGTTGTGTGATTTTTTTTCCACGATGTTCAGGACAAACGCCCGTTCCACCAATATAAGCTGTTTTTACTTCGTTATAATTTCTAATTCCATAAAGTAAAAAGCCAACTAATTTTCCATCAATACTAGCACCTACAGAATAATCTAGATTGATATCTTCCATTTTTAATTTTCCCTGAAATTGTTCAGTTGAAAGATTGATAGAAACGTAATAATTTTGATAAGAAAGATTATATAAGGCTGATAATTCTTCCAAATCAACATGATTTAATGAGTGTATTTCAATGTTTGTTTGCATAGCTGTAATTTGCAAAGCAAAAATAGCCCCAACATTTAAGTTTTTTCTAAAAAAAATCTTAAAAAATTAGTAAAGATTGAATTTTATTTGAACTATGTAATCCGAATTTGATAAAAATATAATTTATTTAATAATATTGACTGAATAATTATACATAAATTTTAAAAATAGTGTAGAGGATGGTAAATAGAATTAAGAAAACTTCTTTTTTTTATGATTTAACATAAGCTTATTATTGATTATGCTGAAGAAAATTCTGTAATCAATAAATTTGCATACATTTTTAAAACTAAAACTACGAGAGAAGTCTAACTTTCTCCTCATTTGTTGAAACAATTATTCTTCTCTCGATTTTTTTTGAAAAATACTCCTCGAAGAATTCAAGTAAAGTGTATTTGTTACACTAATTAAAATACCAAATTCTCAAAATTTCTTTCCAAAACTTATTTCAAAATATCTATTTCTCAAAAAATATTTAAACATATGATGAATTTAATAAAGCTTTGAAAAATTATTAAAAAATGATTAACGAACATTTGTTAGTTTTTTTCTTTTGATTATTTTAGTCGTTCAAATTATCACAAAAAAAATGAGTAAAAATTTAACAAAATTGGCTTGTCTAGCTATATTTTGCAGCTATAGCTATGTCTCTGCTCAACAGAAAACGACAGATAGTGTGGTTGTAGAAAAAGTAGAATTAATACAACCAAGAGAAAACAAAGACAAAGTTGATGTGCAGTTTTATGGATTTATCAGGAATGATATTTTTATGGATACGCGTCAAATGATTGGAGCAGGAGAGGCTTTGGTTCCGCTTTATCCAAAAGATCGTTTATCGGATGTAAACGGTGCTGATATCAATGCAGCTTCTAAATTTCACATGTTATCGATTGTTTCGAGAGCTGGTGTTAATTTGAAAGGTCCAGAATTACTTGGAGCTAAAACTTCTGGTATTTTAGAGGGAGAATTTTTTGGAGCAACAGAAGGAGGAATCAACGAGTTTCGTTTGCGTCACGCATATGTGATGTTGGATTGGGAGAAAACGCAATTAGGGATTGGACAATATTGGCATCCTTTCGTTGTGTTAGAAGCTTTGCCAAATGTTGCAAATTATGGAACTGGTGCGCCTGTTTATGCTTTAAATCGTAATCCTCAAGTTCGTTTAACGCATAAATTCACAGACAAATTTAAAGTTATTGCTGCTTTACATTCTCAACGAGATTTTACTCCAAATACAGAGCCCTTTCGAAATAGTGGAATGCCAGCGGCTCATCTTCAATTTCAATATAAATCACAAGTTTTTACTGCCGGAATTGGTGCGCAATATGAAAATTTGAAGCCAAAATTATCTTCAGGAAATCCTCCTGTTAAGTCTAATGAACGAGTTGAAAATGTTTCGTTTATGGCTTATTCTAAGTTAAATACAAAACCTTTACAAGTAACTTTCGCTGGATATTTGATGCAAGATGCGTCGTCTTTTGTACAACTTGGTGGAATTGTAGGATATCAAACAAGTCCGACGGCTGTTGAAACATATAAACCAATGAATACGCATAGTATGTGGATTGATTTGCAACAAAACTCAACAGGTAAATTTTCGTTCGGACTATTTGCAGGTTATGTTAGAAATAATGGTGTGAAAAATCCAGTAGAAGGAGCAATTGCATCAATATCTTATGGTGTAACGACAAATTGGGGCGCAATTTCGGCAACTCCAGGTACACGCACTGTAAATTATTTGTACAAAGTAGTTCCTCGTTTAGATCTTACCTTAAGCAAAGCCTTAAAATTTAGATTAGAATATGATCGAAGCACAGCGCAATGGGCAGATGCGACGATAAAAGGTACGGGAACCGAAAATAAATATTTAGCAAATAACAATAGATTTCAACTGACAACATTATTTAACTTCTAATATTACACAAAAAACATGAGTACAAATACTTTAGATACTTCGCAAACAGTAGCGAAGAAGGATAATATTTTCCAAATTATTTTAGCATCATCTGTCGGAACCTTAATCGAATGGTACGATATGTTCTTGGCAATCATCTTAGCTAGTGTATTATCAACACAATTATTTCCTAACGATGGTTCGTCGCATTTCTTAGAAACACTTGCAGTAGTGGTTTCATCATTTATGTTCCGTCCGATTGGATCATTAATTTTTGGAAGTATTGGAGATCGTATTGGTAGAAAATATTCATTCTTAGTTTCTTTAATTATGATGGGAGCAGCTACATTCTTGATTGGTTGTATTCCAACTTTTGATAGTGTAGGTTGGTTTGCTCCTGTTTTATTATTGTTTTGCCGCATTATGCAAGGACTTGCAATTAGTGGAGAATATGCAGGTGCTGTAATTTATGTAGCAGAACATGCGCCAGCAGAGAAGCGAGGATTTTACACAGGGTTTATTCAAGCAACTGTTCCAATTGGATTATTATTATGTTTAACAGTTGTTTTCTTAACACAATCATTTTTATCAGAAGAGGCTTTTGCAAGTTTCGGATGGAGGATTCCATTCTTATTTAGTGGAATATTAGTGATTTTGAGTTACTTTATTCGTCAACGCTTACATGAAAGTCCAATTTTTGAACAATTAAAAAAAGAAGGAAAAACATCTAAAACTCCAATTAAAGATGCTTTTACAACTCCAGGAAACGTAAAGTTAATGTTAAAGGCTATTTTTGGAGGAAATGCGGCGCAAAGTACAATTATGCAAACAACGTTATTCGTTACGCTTTTCTTCTTACAACGCGCAGTTAACTTACCTTACGAAACAGTTTTAATTGTTGTTTTATGTTCTACATTATTTAGTTCATTTTTCTATCAATGGTTTGGTGCATTAAGTGATAAAATTGGTCGTAAACCTGTTATGTTAGGTGGAATGATTTGTAGTTTTATCTTAATTCCATTATCATTTTTTTTGTACATGAAATTAGGAAATCCTGAAGGATTGAAAGAAGTTCATGATATTTCGAATTTAGCAGTTTTAGGAATTGTAGTTGTAAGTTTAATTACTTCAATTGCAGGAGCAGCAACATATGGTCCGCTTGGAGCTTTTATGTTAGAAATTTTCCCAACAAAGATTCGATACACTAGTATGGGATTTGCACAAAATATGGGAAATGGATTTATTGGTGGAGCAACAACTTTTGTAACGGAATTAATCAAAAGTACGATTATCGTTTCGGCTGCTATGTCGCCTTATATTGGATTAGCTTATCCATTGATATTAATCTTTATTGCGATTTTAGTGAATTATTTTACAATTCCAGAAACATACAAAACAGATTTAACAGAAGATAATTAAAATCAATAATAGACAAAATGTAAAAATCCTTCAAGTAATTCTTGAAGGATTTTTTTAGAGGAATTAAATTTCAATGCAAAAAAAATCCACTCAAACGAATGGATTTTTTTATTGTATCAGAAATATTATTTTTTCTTTTTTGTATCAACTGCTCCTGATAATTCAGATCCAGCTTTAAATTTAGCTACTGTTTTAGCAGCAATTTTAATTTCTTTTTTAGTTTGTGGGTTGATACCTGTTCTTGCAGCTCTCTCAGAAGTTGAGAAAGTACCGAATCCTACTAAAGCAACTTTGTCTCCTTTTGCTAAAGCTTTAGTTACATTTTCTGTAAATGAGTTTAAGGCTTTTTTAGCAGCTTCTTTAGAAATTCCAGCGTCAGCTGCAATCGCATCGATAAGTTCTGATTTGTTCATAGTTGTAACTTTTTAAATTAATTTATACACAAATATACTCTTTCCCTTTATTTGTGCAAGTTTCAACGCAAAAAATTTCAAGAAAAATGCAAAATTTTATGAAATCTGTGTCAAAAATCAGTAAATAAGTACTTATTTTACGAATAAGGTATCCTCGTTTTGATGTCCATTGATGAAATCTTTGGCTGTCATACGACGCTTTCCTTCCGGTTGAAGTTCTAAAATTTCGTAAACTCCTTGAGGTAGATTGATATAAAGGTTATTTTTTTGTAAAATTAATTGATAATCTTCTCCTTCAACAACAATATCCGTTTTTAGACCTGCATATATTTTTAACGATTTATAATTTTCGCCATTTCCAAAAGTTGTCCATGCACATGGATAAGGAGAAAGTCCTCTAATCTTATTGTGAATAGTATTGATTGAATCGTTCCAATCTATTTTACAATCTTCCTTAAAGATTTTTGGAGCATGTTTTAATTCTGTTGTTTCATCTTGCGGATGAGGTTTTAATGAATCATTTTCTAAACCATCCAACGTTTTCACGACTAATTTCGCACCGATATGCATCAATTCGTCATGAATTTTACCAACATTATCATTTTCTCCAATTTCTACTTTATCAGAAATTAAGATATTTCCGGTATCAATTTTTTCATCAATTAAGAAAGTTGTTACTCCAGTTTCCTGATCACCATTCATCACAGCCCAATTAATTGGTGCAGCTCCGCGATACTGAGGAAGAAGTGAACCGTGTAAATTGAATGTTCCTTTCGACGGAATTGACCAAACAACTTGTGGCAACATACGAAAAGCTACAACAACAAAAACATCAGCATTCCAGCTTTTTAATGTTTCGATAAAAGCTTCGTCTCGTAATTTTTCTGGTTGAGCCAAAGGCAAATTATGTTCAACTGCATATTTTTTGACATCAGAAATATTCATTTTTTGTCCTCTACCAGACGGTTTATCTGGAACAGTAACAACTCCAACTATTTCGTGATGACTATTTGTATTGATTTCATTCAAAGATGTCGCCGCAAATTCGGGCGTACCCATAAAGACTACTCGCATTTTTATTCTATTAGTTTATAAGAATTGAATCCAATTGGTTGAACTCGCATTTCGTCTATCAAATATTGCAATTCTTCGACGATTTTATCTTTTGGCGAATTTATGAATTTTGAAAGGATTTCGGCTTGCGTTTTTGTACCTTCTTTCAAATATTCAATTAAATCGGTTGAATTAAAGTTTTCATTTTGTTTTTTGGATTGACAAACATCGCATTTACCACAATTTTGATCAGATTTTTGATTAAAATATCCAAATAATAAACGTTCTCTACAAATTGTATTTTGTTCGGCATAATAAGCCATAGCTTGCAAACGTTTCCAATTATTCACTTGAATTGCTTCGAAATCTTTCCACAATTTATTTTTAAACGCATTAGAATCGCGCGGAACAAGAAATCTAAATCGCGCTAAAAATCGATCCGAATAATCAATAGAACCATTTTTTGCATATTCGTGTAAGCTATTCCTAATGTCGCCAATACTCATATGCAATTCAAACGCCATTTTACTTTCCGAAATTTCTCTATTATAAGTGTAAATTCCAGGGTAATGACGTTGTAAATAATCAAAAATTCGGTTTTCATTCAAATTAATTGAATGTGGTGACGCCAAAATTTGAATGCTACTATTTTGTGAATAATTTTTTTGCTGAATGATTTCTTTCGTATTTAAAAACTCTAAAAATTGAAGAACCATTTTAAGATTTAAACCAAATTTTTCGGCAAATTTTGGAAGATCCAATTGATAATTCATTTCCGTTAATTCGCCTTCCGCTAATTGCAATTGACTAAACAAACAATTCCCAATTTTGATAAAATCTTGTTGCGAAGGTAAATTCGCTTTGAAAATATTTTCTGCTTGAATTCGATCATCAGGATTGTACAAATAAATTCCATACGATTCCTGTTCATCACGTCCAGCGCGCCCAACTTCTTGGTAATACGCTTCTATTCCTTGTGGCAAATCGATATGAAAAACGGTACGAACATTTGGTTTGTCTATTCCCATTCCAAACGCATTTGTCGAAACCATAATTCGCGAATTACTTAACATCCAATCTTGCTGTTTTTGCTCTTTTTCGTCTTTGGTTAATTTGGCGTGAAAAAAATCGGCATCAAATCCATTTTGACTTAAAAAACTTGCAATCTCGTAGGTTAATTTTCGATTTCGAACAAAAATAATACTCGAACCAGGATATTTTTTTAAATAATAAATCAAATCATTTTTCTTGTCAGCAGAAAGGAAAACATTGTACGAAAGGTTTTCTCTTTTTAAAGAAGATTTGAAAACTTCAGGATTATTTAGCTCTAATTTTTCAACAATTTCTTGCTGAATTTTCTCTGTCGCTGTTGCAGTCAAAGCTAAGATTGGAACTTTAGGAAGAATAGTTTTTAATCTTGAAATTCGATGATATGCAGGTCGAAAATCATGTCCCCATTCAGAAACGCAATGTGCTTCGTCAACAGCTAGCAAACTAATATTGATTTGTTTCAATCGCTCGACAAAAATTCTACTTTGCAAACGCTCTGGCGAAACATATAATAATTTGATTTTATTGTTTTGACAATCGTCCAAAATTTTTCCAATCGTATTTTGGTCAATTTCATTGGTAATATATGCCGTAGAAATTCCTTTGGATTGTAAATTCTGAACTTGATCTTTCATCAACGCAATAAGCGGCGAAATGACCAATGTTAATCCATCAAAAATAATCGCAGGAACTTGATAACAGATAGATTTTCCGCCACCAGTCGGCAAAATTGCTAATGTATCTTTCCCTTCCAAAACACTTGCGATGATTTCCTCTTGCGGCGTTTTGAAAGAAGGATAATTCCAATACTTAAAAAGAATTTCTTTTGGTGTCAAATTACAAAGCTTTGTTGTAAATTTAGGTAAAATCTGTGATTTATTAGAAGAATTAATCGATTATACCTTTTCTATATTTTACAAAAAGTGGAATTTCATTCATTAAAAAATACAAAAAGCCAACAAATTTGTTGACTTTTTGTATTGAAATTTATTCTGTAATCCCTTCTAACATAAATAAGAAAGCATCTTCTTTTGCATCTTCTTTCAACGATTCAAATCGGCCAGAAGCACCACCGTGTCCTGTATCCATATTTGTATCTAAAAGTAGAATGTTATTATCTGTTTTTAAATCTCTTAATTTCGCTACCCATTTTGCAGGTTCCCAATATTGTACTTGAGAATCGTGCAAACCTGTCGAAACATAAAGGTTTGGATAAGCTTTTGCTTCCACGTTATCGTATGGCGAATACGATTTCATGTAATCGTAATATTCTTTTTCGTTCGGATTTCCCCATTCATCATATTCCCCTGTTGTCAATGGAATAGAATCGTCTAACATTGTTGTCACAACATCCACAAAAGGAACTTGCGCAATTACCCCATTGAATAATGTTGGCTCGTAATTAATCACAGTTCCCATCAACAATCCACCAGCAGAACCACCCATCGCGTACAAGTGTTTTGATGAAGTATAATTTTGTTGAATCAAATATTTTGCTGCATCAATATAATCAAAAAATGTATTTTTCTTTTCTAACATTTTTCCATCTTCATACCATTCGCGACCAAGATATTGACCACCACGAATATGCGCAATCGCATAGATAAAACCTCTATCCAAAAGACTTAATCGAACCGAACTAAAATAAGGCTCGATCGTGTAACCATATGAACCATAGGCGTAAAGTAGAAGAGGGGTTTCGGCAGAAAGAGGTGTATCTTTTCGACGAACTAATGAGATTGGAACCATTTCTCCATCGCGAGCTTCTGCCCAAATACGTTCAGAAATATAATTTTCTTTATCAAAATCACCTATAACAACTTGCTCTTTTTTGATTTCGAATGTTTTATCATTCATGTTAAAATCAATCACAGAAGAAGGAGTTGTCAACGATGTATATCCGTAACGCAAAATGTCAGTATCAAAATCTGGATTTGTGCCAACATTTGCTGTATAGGTTTCTTCGTTAAATGGCAAATAATAATCAGTTGAATTATCCCATGCTTTGATATTCATCTGCAATAAACCATTTGTGCGCTCTTCGATAACCAAATAATTCTTGAAAATTTCGAAACCTTCAATCAATGTTTCTTCGCGATGAGGAATTACATCAATCCAATTTTCTTGTTCTGTTTTTTCGACAGAAGTTTTCATTAATTTGAAGTTAAAAGCATCATCTTTATTGGTTTGAATATAAAATGAATCACCAAAATGTTCGATTGAATATTCTAAATCACGTTCTCTTTTTTGAAAGATTTTAAACTCAGCATCTGGTTGATTAGAAGGAATATATCTAAACTCGTCAGAAACAGTACTTGAAGATCCAATAATGATGTAATCTCTTGATTTTGATTTGTAAACAAACGCATTGAACGTATCATCTACTTCTTCAAAAACTAAAATATCATCTTCTTGTTTTGTACCTAATTTGTGTTTCCAAATTTGATAAGCACGCAATGTTTCATCTTTTCTTGTATAAAACAAGGTTTTATTATCAGCGGCCCAAACAGAACCTCCAGTTGTATTCTCTATTTTATCAGAAAGAATTTCTCCAGTTGTTAAATCTTTGATTTGAATCGTATAAATTCTTCGCGAAACATTGTCAACCCCAAAGGAAACCAATTGATTATTTGGTGCCATCGAAATTCCACCCAATTGATAGTACGAATGACCTTCAGCCATTGTGTTGACATCAAAAAGAATTTCATCTGGATTCTCTAAACTATCTTTTCGACGTTTGTGAATTGGATATTCTTTTCCTTTTTGATATTCCGTCAAATACCAATAACCATTCAATTTGTACGGAACAGACGAATCATCTTCTTTGATTCGCGCTTTCATTTCCTCAAAAAGTTTGGTTTGTAAAGCTTCTGTTGGTTGTAGAATAGCTTTTGTGTATTCGTTTTCTTGGTTCAAATAATTGATAACTTCAGAGTTTTCACGATCATTCAACCAATAATAATTATCGATGCGGATATCTCCGTGTTTTTCTAATTTTTGTTCTATTTTTTTCGCAATAGGTGCTTGCATTTTCTAAAATTTAAGGTGCAAATGTACTATAAAAACTTACTTTGAATAAGTTGTAGTTGACCAAGATTTATCACCTGTTTTATATTCGATGATGATATTATTTTCGTTCAAATAGCCAATTGTTTGGTAATTTCCGTTTTGAGAAATCACTGTCACATGGAAAATATTTTGTTGAGCAGCTGGATAAAATTGTGCAATAACTTGTGAATTTTCTTGATCTATTAAGACAAATTCGTTGTTATTTGTACTTGCTGTAGTGTAATTTTTTCCGTTTGATTTGTAGACGTTTTTGTTTTCTACAGTTTTATTTGACACTTGCGTAACGACTTTATTCGTTGTTTCTTTAACGGTTGTAGTTGTTGTATTTTCTGTTTTAGTTATAGGTAAATCTTTCGCATTTTGTTTTCCAACCTGATTCATAGCAAATGTTAAGGCTTCTTGATAACCTTTTGTAAAATCTTTTTCCTTTGACGAACCTTCATAAGTTGAAATCACATTATTATTACAGTCTGTAAACGTTACTTTTAATTTATTTTTAAAAGCAACAGAAGTATTTTCAATATTTGCTTTTGTAGCTAAACAAGGATTGATTTGCACATCTAACGGAATAGAATTTTCATTTACTATTTCATATTCTTTTTTTCTCAAAGCAGTTTTCAATCCTGTATTCAATTGATAATCTTCTTTTACGAAATCTTTAAATAGTTGAGGAATGATAACATATTTGTAATCAGCTACATTTTGTGCTTGTAATGACGATAAAGCAATAAGAAATAAACTTGATAATATAATTTTCATAGCAAGATTATTTAGCCGATAATTTAACTTCTTTCCAACTATTATTTTCAGAAACCTCATAGGAAATCGTATTTCCACTGATGTATCCTACCGAAAAATAATTCGAATTTCCTTTTGTAACAATTACTCTGTAAATTCCATTTTTTAGGGTCGGTTCAAATTTTGCAACAACTTGATTTCCATTTTCGGACATCAACATAAAACCACCATTTTGTAGTTCAATTTTTTGATAAGTAGTTGTTCCATCTGTCAATAAATTCGTAGCAGTGACCTGATTTCCTTTTGGTTCTGGCATATATGCAGCTGTTGTTTCTGTTTGGGGTTTTTCTAATTTCACCATTGGAACGGAGGCCTTTGCATTTTGAGATTTCAAAGGATTTAAAGCTAATTTTATTGCTTCTTGGTAACCTTTGTCATATTCTTTAATCTTAGAAGTTCCTTCAAATTTTTCAATATTTTTATTAGAACAATCTGTAAAACTTACCTCTAATTTATTATTCAAAAAACTTTTAACTTTTAAAATATCCGCATTCAAAGCTAAACAAGGATTTTGCACAACTTCTTGTGGCCAAGCAGATTTATCAGAAGGTAAAACTTCGTATTTTTTCTGCGTCAAAATATATCTTAATCGATTATTTAATTGATATTCATCTTTATCAAAACTAGAAAATTTTTCAGGAATATTGATGTACTTATAATCACTTGTTTCTTGTGCATTTATCGTAGAAAAACTACATAAAAGTATAGCAGCTATTAAATTTTTCATTTAAAAAGTTATTTTTATCAAATATAAAAAAATAGAATTGTTTTAACCTAAATATATTTGTTATGCTGAATTTTTCATTCCAAACTAGTTAATAAAATTGAATCATTTAAAATAATATTATTTGTAAGAAATGATTTATAGATCTGATTATAAATGATTAACTTTATTTAAATTAAAATCATAAAATTATGTCAAGTTTAAAAGATAAAGTTGCGATTGTAACTGGTGCTAGTTCTGGAATTGGAAAAGCTGTTGCTGAATTATATGCCAAAGAAGGAGCAAAAGTTGTCGTTTCGGATATTAATGAAGAAGGCGGAAATGAAGTGGTGGAAATCATCAAAAAGAATGGAGGAGAAGCGATATTTTTTAAAGCGGATACTTCATTGCCAGAAGATAATGAAGCGTTAGTAAATAAAACACTTGAAGTTTATGGAAAACTTGATATTGCTTGTAACAATGCTGGAATTGGAGGTCCTGCTGAGATGACAGAAAATTATCCGTTAGATGGTTGGAAAAAAGTAATAGATATTAATTTTAATGGTGTTTTTTACGGATGTAAATATCAATTGCAAGCAATGGAAAAAAATGGAGGAGGTTCTATTGTTAATATGGCTTCTATTCATGGGACTGTTGCTGCGCCAATGAGTTCGGCTTATACTTCTGCAAAGCATGGAGTTGTAGGTTTGACGAAAAATATTGGTGCAGAATATGGACCAAAAAATATAAGATGTAATGCAGTTGGGCCAGGTTATATTATGACGCCTTTATTATCGAATAATTTGAGTGCAGATCATTTAGAATTGCTTGTTACAAAACATCCAATGGGTCGTTTGGGGCAGCCAGAAGAAGTTGCAGAATTAGTTTTATTCTTAAGTTCGGACAAAGCATCCTTTATGACAGGAGGTTATTACCTTGTTGATGGTGGATATACAGCGGTTTAAAATATTTTTGATCGAATCTTTAAGATTAAATGGTTTTCTATAATTTAATCCTTAATTTTGCCTGAACGAAATACAAACAAACAATGAAATTTTTTATCGATACAGCTAACTTAGCTGACATTAAAGAAGCCCAAGATTTAGGAGTTTTAGATGGTGTAACAACAAATCCATCTTTAATGGCAAAAGAAGGAATTACAGGTCAAGAAAATATTTTGAATCACTATAAAGCAATTTGCGAATTAGTTGACGGAGATGTTTCTGCTGAGGTAATTTCTACTGATTTCGAAGGAATGGTAAAAGAAGGAGAAGCTTTAGCAGCTTTAAATCCTCAAATCGTAGTTAAAATTCCTATGACGAAAGATGGTGTAAAAGCGTGTAAATACTTTTCTACAAAAGGAATTAGAACTAACGTAACTTTAGTTTTCTCTGTAGGACAAGCATTATTAGCTGCAAAAGCTGGTGCAACTTACGTTTCTCCATTTATCGGACGTTTAGACGATATTTCGACAGATGGTTTAAACTTAATCGAAGAAATTCGTTTGGTTTATGATAACTATTTGTACGAAACTCAAATTTTAGCTGCTTCAGTTCGTAATACAATGCATATTGTTAATTGTGCAAAAATTGGTGCTGATGTTATGACAGGACCTTTATCATCAATCTTAGGATTGTTAAAACACCCATTAACAGATTCTGGATTAGCACAATTCTTAGCTGATTACGCTAAAGGAAATCAATAAATTGAATAGAATTTTCTATATATGAGTCGCTTAATTTTAAGCGACTTTTTTTATGAATTTATATTAATGAAAAGCTTTTAATTATCAAGTTGATAAAAATAGTGTTAATAAATAAAAAAAGATGTTTTATTATGAATAATATAAAATTATTAATTGTAAATTGATAAAAGTATTAGAAACTAAAATATTTTTTATTAGTATGTTAAAAACATTTATTTTATTATCAGTCACGCTTGGTATCCCTTTTTTATTAATCATGTTTCTTTATGGAAGCACATTTTTTAAGAAAAATATCAATAATGACTAATAATTTTTTCCATTTACTAAATTAAAAAATCCTTCACTTGTATGAGCGAAGGATTTTTTTATGATGGTTTGATTAATGATTATTTTATTACAACTCTTTTGTTGATTTCCATTTGTTTTCCAACAACTTTGATGATATAAATACCTGGGTTTTTGAAATTAACTTCAACTTCTTTTTGATTTGACGAATTTGAAACTTCATTAATTAATTGTCCATTGAAATTAAAAACAGAAACTTTCTGAATTGATTTCGAATTATTTTCAAGTTTAACTTTAATCGAACGATTTGTTACATTGTAAACTGAAACATCATCACGCTTTTGATATTCGAAATCTCCAGTTCCTAAATTTGAACCCCAAATTTTTTCTGCATATTCAGGATGATCAATAAATGGGTTTCTGTTTTTTTGGTATCTGTAGACTAAATTATTAATATCTTTTTCACGATCAGAAACAGGATCATTTAAATGCCAAGTCATTAATATTTTCAAGAAAGTGTCTGTAAAAACTTTATCTTTTGTTTTATTAAACATAGCATAAGACCAACTCTGAATACCATTTTCTTGATAACGAGTAGCAAAATAAAAATAAGCACGAGCTATATCACCTTTAAACTCATCAATTGGTTCGAAAACTGTTCCAGAAAATCCCGCAGAGTATCCAGAGTTTTTATTACTTCCTAATTTAGAGCCATTTAAAGAAGTGTATGTTGCACTTTCAACAACTCCATAAGGAAAATTATCTCTTTTATTATTAACATAACCATCAGTTGGCCAGATATGGAATGCATCTGCAACCATAGGAGAGTTTTTATTAAAAACACTTTGAGGAATAATATGCTCTCTGTTGTAGCAGTCTCCTTCATTTTTATAACCAGAACTGCCACATTGATCTGAAGATTTTATAAAATTATAAGGATCAATTTTTTTCGGTATCTCTGAATAAATATCATAAATAGAATTATCTTTTTCATCATATTTATCTAAAAAACCATTATCAGAATCTGTTCTATTATAAAGTGTCCATAATCCGCCATATGTTAAATCTGTATGGTTTTTTATTATTTCATATAGCTGTGTTTTTAAGGTAAAGCTGCTACCAGTTGCAGTGTCGTAATAGTTACTTGGTGCTTGCGCTGACGCTAAAACACTTACTGTAAATATAGATAAAGAACATAAAATTTTTTTCATAAACAATTTAGCTAAAAAAAGCTGTGATTTCCACAGCTTGTACTTTGTATAAATTTATGAAATTTAAAGTTTACTAATTGTTAAATTATTTACTGTAATTTTGATAAATCACCAATGAATCTTGAATTTGTTTATTTAATAATTTGTATAAGTCAGGTTGATTTAAAGAAACTCCAGCTATCGATTTCAATTTTTTCTGAAAATTCTTAGAACCTAACAAAAATTTTGCTCGATAAGAATCTTTATTCATGACTTTTTTGGCTTGTAAATCTTTAAAATCTTTTCTAATTTTTCGTGCATATAATTCAGACAAGTCAAATTGCAACTGCATTTCTTTTAAAATTTCTGTATGTTGCATAGATAGCCACGAATTACTTTCATCAAATTTATTGGTAACCCAAAGTTCAGGAAGTTCTCCTGTAGATTCTGCAATTTGCCAACCTAATTTTGAATCTAAAAATCCTTGAGGAACCTTTGTTTGAATAGGTTTCTTTTTGAAGTTTTTGTAATTAAGCTTCATATCTTTTTTCCATTCAATTACAGATTGAGCTTGAAGAGAATGATAACAGAAAAGAGTAATTATAAAAAAGAATATTGATTTATTCATCAGATAATCAGGGTGTTGATTTTAAATGTTTTCTAACAAATCAAGTCTCATCCCATGAGAACCTTTTATCAAAATATTTTGAGTTTTGATTGGATTTTCTTTCAAACATTCTTCAAAGGCAACACGGTTTTCAAATTTTTGTACTTTTGGATTATTCGTAATTGTTTCACCAAAATTATGTCCTAGAATAAAAATTTGATCAAAATCTAAACTTTCAGCTAAATCTAAAATACGTTGATGCTCAGATTTTGATTCTTCTCCAAGCTCGAACATATCACCAATAATAACTGTTTTAGAACCTTCAAATTTTGCAAAATTATTTAACGAAGCTTCCATACTACTTGGGTTTGCGTTGTAAGCATCCATCACAATTTTGTAATTTTCTTTATTGATAATTTGTGAACGATTATTTGATGGAAAATAATTTTCGATTCCTTGTTGAATAGTTTTAGCATTAATCCCGAAATGTTGTCCAATTGCAATTGCACACGAAATATTGCTAAAATTATAGTTTCCTGTTAAATGAGATTGAATTTTTAAATCTTGGTATTTAACCGCCAAATATTCAGTTTCATTTTCTATCAATTCGATTTGAACATCTGCATTATGTTGATCAGAAAATGTAATTCGATTAATATCTTCAGTTTTTTCAACTTGAATTGGATCATTAAAATTGACAAAAGCAGTTCTGTTATTTGCTCTCAAAAAAACATACAATTCAGATTTTCCTTTAATCACACCTTCAATTCCTCTGAAACCTTCTAAATGTGCTTTACCAAAATTGGTGATATACCCATAATCTGGTTGAGAAATTGAAGCTAATAACTCGATTTCTTTTTGATGATTAGCACCCATTTCTATCACGGCAATTTCTGTGTTTTCTGGAATAGAAAGAATTGTCAAAGGAACTCCGATGTGATTATTCAGATTTCCGAAAGTATAATGCGTTTTGAATTTCTCTTTTAAAACAGCTGAAATCAATTCTTTTGTCGTTGTTTTACCATTGGAACCAGTCAATCCAATAAATGGTATTTTAAGATAATTACGATAAGTTTTCGCTAAATCTTGTAGAGCTTCTAAAGCATCACTAACCAAAAAAATATTTTGAGATGTATTTTCAAATTCTTTTTCGTCAACAATTGCCATTGCAGCTCCTTGATTGATTGCTTTTTGAGCGAAAGTATTTCCGTTGAAATTAGCTCCTTTTAAAGCAAAAAAGATACAATTTTGTGAGATGTTGCGTGTATCAGTCGTAACGATTTTCGATTTAAGAAATTTTTCGAATATTTCTGTTGTATTCATGTTATCTAAATAAAATAGATGAGATTCTGTTTTAAAAAAAATAGAAAGAAATTATTCTTTTTATTTCGTACAAATATAAAATTTTATGATTCTATTTTTGACATTTAACGAAGTAATTTACGATAATTGCAAATAAATTAGATGAGATTAATCTTGGTAGCACAAGTTTCTCTATTTTATTTATTATATTAAAAAAATATCTCTAGGACTTTGATAAAAGTATGAAAATAAAAGAAATTACCATTAACGAATTAGAAACTGAACGATTGATTCTTGTTCCTTTTACGATTGATATTTGTGAAAATATGCTGTATAATGATTTTAATATGTTGTATGACAAAGGTTTTGTAAAAAGCAAAGACTGGCCGGATAAAGATATGATGGATACAGTGCCTAAAATTATTCAGAAATTATTAATTCATAATTACGTGACAGGCTTCGAATCCTGGATGATTATAAGAAAGGATACGAAAGAAATAATAGGTGATGTAGGATTTAAAGGGTATAATGCGGAGGAACAAAGTGTAGACATTGGTTATGGAATCATCCGTAAAGAAAGAAGAAAAGGATTTGCAGAAGAGGCGTGTAGAGGTCTTATAAAATGGGCATTTTCTCAAGAAATAGTAAAAGAAATAACAGCCAAATCTTTTTCAGATAATGTCAAATCGATTAATTTATTGAAAAAGCTTGGTTTTGAAAAGATTTTTGAATACAAAGAATTTGTGTATTGGTCATTGATCCAATCTTGAGAACAGAAAGAATTTAATTAACAAATAAAAACTCGATACTATAGTACCGAGTTTTTTTTTATTAAGAAAGATTTTTATCCTCTACGTTTACGTTTTGATTCGAAACTACCAGAGTATTCTTGTGCCACACGGAAACCAATCCAGTTTGTTGCACTTGCTTGGTGTAAGTAACGTCTTTGTCCTGGATCTATCCAGTAAATTGGGTCTTTCCAAGAACCACCTTTTACAACACGTGTTTCATCAGAGATGTCAGAAGTACGTTTAGAAGAATCTTTTTCTAAGATTACTCGACCTTTTTCATCTACTCTAAATTTACGTTGAGGAGCGTTGTACATATCTTCTGTCGCTTTATCAGCAGATTTACCTTCCTCAGTACGTGGTGATAAAGAAGAATTAGGGTCACCATCACGATAATTTGTTAAATCGTATTCTGTTTGCTTTTTGTAAGCACCAGGTAATCCTTTGTAAACTAAACGTCCGTTGTCTAATGTATCATATTCAACATTTGTTTCGTCATATTTTTCAAAACCACCTGCGCCGTTGTTAATTTTTGTTTTTAAAATATTTCCACGGTAGTAGTTGAAATCATTTGCTTCTTCGTCAATAATTGGACGATAAACATCAGAAACCCATTCAGCAACGTTTCCTAACATTCCGTAAAGACCAAAATCATTAGAAGGATATTTACGCACATCACTTGTAATTGCAGAACCATCGTTACCAAATCCTCCAATACCAGAGTAATCTCCACGTCCTTGTTTGAAGTTATCTAAATATTGTCCTCTTTGAGCACCTTTTGTAACTCTCAAGTTATTTTGAGCAACATCTTTTCCTTTGTATTC
Source organism: Empedobacter sp. UBA5528 (assembly GCF_002426075.1). Taxonomy (NCBI): domain Bacteria; kingdom Pseudomonadati; phylum Bacteroidota; class Flavobacteriia; order Flavobacteriales; family Weeksellaceae; genus Empedobacter; species Empedobacter sp. UBA5528. The sequence continues at coordinate 29,115 of NZ_DINY01000045.1, forward strand.
GTTGTATTCACGATTTCCAGGTAAAGCTAATGCAGCATATTCCCATTCAGCTTCTGTAGGTAAACGGAAAGGTTGCACTTCATCTGAACCAGTTGCACGATTTGCTTTTAAGATACGTGTATTTTGCGTTTTAATTTGATTCGCTTTCATAATTTTAGTCGAATCAATCGCTTCGTTTACATTTGTGTCGCCTAACTTATATTGTTCAGCACTAAATGTTTTATTTCCGTAATTATACTCCTCGTTATTGTAATAATCTTTTGATAAGATTCCTTTGTTCATTAAAGATTTTTCAAGAGCACGGTCTGTTAACCAATCACAATAGTTAACGGCTTGTAACCAAGAAATACCAACTACTGGGTAATAGCTGAATTCTGGAGAAAATAAATAATTTTCTGTAGAGAAATCATCACGAGATAATTGATTGTTAAAAACCGTTTCATCTGGTAATGCTCCATTATAAATATCCTTGTATTGCGTGTCTTCTGGTGGGAAAACAACTTTCAACCAAGTTAAGTATTCTTTGTATTCGTAGTTTGTAACCTCAGTTTCACCAATGAAGAAAGATTTTACTTGCATACGAACAGGAGAATTATTCCAATCGTGTAACACGTCATCTTTCGTAATTCCCATCGTAAAAGATCCACCTTCGATGAAAACCATTCCAGGCCAAGCTTTGATGTTTTCTTTCTTTTTACCTGAAAAAAACCAACCTTTACTATCGTTTGGTTTCCATCCTGTACGACTTGTGAAATTTTTTGTCCCACCTCCTTTTTTCTTTCCTGAACTGCTTGCGCAACCCATGAATACACTCATAGTAACAGCTGCAAGGGCAAGAGAAAAAATACGTCCTTTATTCATTTTCATAGAATATTTCTGGTTTTCGAAAATTAAATTTAATGCAAATAAAAGCATTTGACATTAATCTTACAACGAAAAAATGCTTTATTTCTTGTATCAAACGTAAGAATTATTTTTTTATTTTACGATTGAAAATATATTTGTCAAAATAGCGTTATTCAGACATGAAGAAATATTTTATTTTAGTTGCAACCTTGCTTCAATTTCCTCAATTGTTTAGTCAAAATTACAAAATAAATTGGGAGAATAATCAAACAATTTCTTTGACGAATGGAAATAAAGTGAATGTTCCTTATTTTTCGAACCAAGATCATTATTCGTTGGGAGGTTATTTTCTTCCAGAATTTACGGTGGAATTAAACTCAACAAATAAGGAAGTTGAGTTAACGAACGTGCAATACAGAGAAGTTCAGAACGAATTAATTGATTTGGACACTTCTTCTATTTCGGATAAAATTAATTTTTCTTCATACAATATTATCGATAAAAATGGTCAGCAAAAATTAATTGTTAAAGTTGTGCCATTTGTCAAACAAAATAATAAAATTTTAAAAATAGAATCTTTTTCAATTGTTCCGAAATCAGCGCAATCTCGAAAAATATCTTCTCGAAAATTAATTGATAATTCGACTACAAGTGTTTTGAAAACGGGAGATTGGTACAAAATAAAAGTCTCGAAAGATGGAGTTTTTAAATTAGATAAAAGTTTCTTTACTAAAAATGGAATTCCGACCAATTTTAACCCAAAATCGCTAAAAATCTATGGAAATGGAGAAGGGCGTTTGATGGAGAATTTAACGGAAGATAGAACTGGAGCTTTGAATGAAATTCCAATAAAATTTGTTGGAGGTGAAGATGGAAGTTTTGATAGTAATGATTACGCGTTGTTTTATGCGAAAGGTCCGCATCAGTGGTACAGAAATAATACGACAACGTTGAAAGATGCAAAAGTTCGCTATAATTTGTATGATGATTTTGCTTATTATTTTATCAGTTTTAATGGAGAAGATGGCAAAAGAGTAGGAGAACAGGCGCTTACAGCAAATCCTGTAAAAACTTTTTCTACTTTTGATAATTTACAATTTCATGAAAAAGATTCGATTAACTTAAATGGTCTTGGGCAAATTTGGGTTGGAGAAAATATTGGTTTAAATGGAGGTTTCAAGAAAACGTTCAAAGCGAATGCTGTAAACGGTGGAGAAGCATATTTGCGTTATGCAGTGGTTGGAAAAAATGCAAACAGTACATCTTATAATGTTAATGTAAATGGACAAACTTTTACTCATTCTTTAGGAAACTCTTTATTTGATAGAAATATTCAAGATAAAACAGTTTCATTAGGTTCAAATTCTATCGATATTGCGGTTTCTTCTAGCGGGACCAATCCTTCTGGATTAGCTTATTTGGATTATTTACAATTGCGTTTCAAAGATGGTTTAACATATAGCAATGAGCAGTTTACATTTCAGTTTTTAGAAGATATTAATAATGGAAGTGTGAATGCTTTTTCATTGAATAATGCAGCAAATGTTTCTGTTTGGAATGTTTCTGATATTCATTCAATTTCTTCAATTGTTCCGCAAAGTAATTTGTATAAATTTAGCACAAATCATCTGAATCAGTTTGTCGCTTTCAAGGATGAAAATGCTTTTACAGATGCAAAATATGTAGGGAAAGTAGCGAATCAAGATATTCGTAGTTTAACTGATATTAATTATATAATTGTCACGCATCCAAAATATTTAGATCAAGCTACTCGCTTGGCGAATTTTAGAAAAGAGCATGATAAGATAAATGTAGGTGTTGTAACAACGGAACAAGTTTATAATGATTTTTCATCTGGAAGCCAAGATCCAATTGCGATTCGTGATTTTTTAAAGTTCTTAAAGGATAATCAAAGGCCAAACTTAGAATACGCAGTATTATTTGGTGCAACAACTTACGATCCTAAGAATCGAATAAAAGATTTTACGAATTACATTCCAACGTTTACAGACGAACCTTCAACAAATATAAAAGAAGCTATTGCAACAGATGATTATTTTGCAATGTTAAATGATGAAGTAGAAATATTACCGAATAATGTTGATGGTGTTTATAAATATGATGCTCGCTGGTTTGATATAGCTGTTGGTCGAATTCCTGCTTCAAATTCTACAGAAGCGAAAGTTTTAGTAGATAAAATCATTTCTTATTATGATAAAGTTCAAGGAAAAGGAACTTCATATGGAGATTGGCGTACAAAAGTTGTTGCAGTTACAGATAACGATGATAATGTTAATACTCCAAATTTTGACGTTTCTATTGATGGTGAGTTTACTAAACCAGAAAATCAAATTTACACGGTTAATAAAATATATACAGGTGCTCATCAACCCGAAGGTACATCGGCAGGTGTTCGCTATCCAACGGTTAATCAGGCGATATTAAATGGAATTGAATTAGGCTCTAACTTCTTGATGTATTATGGACATGGAGGTCCACGAAGTTGGGCACAAGAACGTATTATAACGGCAGAAGAGTTGACTAACTTATCTAATTTTAGTGCTGCTTATTCGCGATTACCTATTGTATGTACTGTTACTTGTGATTTTACGATTTGGGATTTACCACAATATAATTCAGCAGGTGAAATGATGTTGAAAAACTTAAATGGAGGTGCGTTAGCAATGATAACAACAAATAGGCCAATTGGAGTTGATTATGGTGATACGATGAATCAGTATTTAATTCAAGAATTTTTCAAAAAGGATGGTTTAGAAAATCAAACGATAGGAAAAGCGCTAAATCAAGCTAAAGTTAGTTATTCTCCTTCTCATGGTAATCACAAAAGTGTTAGTATTTTGGGAGATCCTATGTTAGCTATTCATCGTCCGCAACAAGAGATTAAAATTTTAAGCATCGAAAATAAAAAAGGTGTAGATATTTTAGGAGGAGGAAAATTACAAGCCTTAGATTTTGTAACGATTAAAGGAGAGGTCAATCAACTTACTTCAACTTCTATTGACAATACTTTTTCAGGAAAAATAGCGGTAAGCCTTTTTGAGAAAGAGGAAATAAAAACGTTGTTAAGTGAATCTACTCATAATGGTGAAACATTCAAAACAGAAAATAAAACGATTTATAAAGGAACTGGAAAAGTAGAAAATGGAAAATTTACGATTCAATTTTATGTGCCGAAAGATATTAATTACGAATTAGGAGATCGAAAATTAAAATTTTATGCTTGGGACGAAAAAGATGGAAAAGACGCCTCTACTTTAGAAACAGTTTCTATGGAAGGAATCAATGATGAAGTTCTTAATGATGATTGTTCAGTATCTCAAGATAATTGTCCACAAGGCAAATTATACATGAACAATTTAAATTTTGCCAATGGAGGAATTACAGATCGTTCGCCTTATTTGGTTGGTTGTTTGACAGATAATACAGGAATTAATGCAACAGGATCGAGTATTGGGCATGATATTGTAGCAACAATAGATGGTAAAGTTCAAGACGCATATGTGTTAAACGAATATTATGATGGAGGTGATGCAAATCCTTGTATCAATAAAGATTTCGAAGATTATCAGAAAGGTCAAGTTATGTATCAATTAAAAAATTTAGAACTTGGTCAACATACCGTAAATCTTAAATTTTGGGACATCAACAATAATTCGAATACTGCAACGTTAGACTTTGTAGTAATGGAAAATGGAACGGGTCAATTGCATATTGATAAATTACTAAATTGGCCTAATCCATTTACAAAGAATACCTTTTTCCATTTCGAACATAATTGTGATTCTGAGTTAGATGTAATGGTTCAGATTTTTACCATTTCGGGTAAATTAGTCAAAACACTACGTCAAACCGTTTCTGCAGAACCTTTCCGAGAAGGATATCGTACAGGAAAATATGCGATAGAATGGGATGGTTTGGATGATTTTGGAGACAAAATAGGAAAAGGTGTTTATATTTACAAAGTCAATGTAAAAGGTGTTGACGATACCGTATGTAAAGGTTCAGCAGCAGCAGTTGAAAAATTAGTTATTTTAAAATAATAGAAAAATAAAAATATAATCAATATAACACGAATGAAAAAAATTACCACAAGCTTATTGATTTTAGCATCAGGATTTACTTTTGCTCAATCATTTGACAATCTACCTGATGCAGAAAACGCATTAAAAGAAGAATTAAAATTACCGAATCCAATTTTAACAGGAGCTCCTTTCTTAAGAATCTCTCCAGATGCTCGAGCAGGAGGTTTAGGAGATCAAGGGGTAGCAACTTCTGCGGATAATTATTCACAATATTGGAATGCTGCTAAATTTGCTTTTGCACCAGATTACTCTGGAGTAGCGTTCACTTATACACCGTATATGAGTTCGTTGACAAATGATGTTTTCTTATTAAATGCCTCTTACTATACATTTTTAGGTCAAGATGAACGCAGTACATTAGGTGCAAGTATCTACTATTTTAATATGGGGGAGATAGATCTGAATGAATTAGTAGGCGATGATGTGGTACCTACAGGTATGGCAAAACCAAATGAATTCTCTATTGACTTATCGTATGGTTTACGTTTAACAGATAATTATTCGATGGCAGTTACAGGTCGTTTTATTCGTTCAGACTTAAATAATGGAGTAAATGATGCTACAGTTCAAGCAGCTAATACTTTCGCGGTAGATTTAGCTGGTTATTACCAATCAGAAACAATGGATACAAATAATTTTGAAGGTAAATTACGTGGAGGTTTCCAAATTTCTAATATTGGACCAAAATTAGATTATTCAAATTCAGAAAAGAATGCATCTTATTTACCAACAACATTACGTTTAGGAGTTGGGTATGATTTCAAATTTGATGATTACAATAAAGTAGGTATCACAACAGAGTTTTCTAAATTATTAGTACCAACACCGGATGTAAGAATTGAAGAAATTACAGATAACAAAGGAAACACTAGATATAATATCGTAAGAGATATCCCAAATAAAGGTGTAATGGAAGGTATCTTTAGTTCTTTTGGTGATGCACCAGGAGGAGGAAGCGAAGAATTAAAAGAAATTACGTACCCNNAATTAAAAGAAATTACGTATTCAGTTGGTGCAGAGTATTCTTACAACGATGCGTTGTTTATCCGTGCAGGTTATTTCCATGAAAGCCCAATGAAAGGAGATCGTCAGCATTTAACATTAGGTTTAGGGCTTAAATACAATGCTTTTGCATTTAATGCTTCTTACTTAATTCCAATGTCAAATACAAATAATGCTTTAGAAAATACATTACGTTTTGGTATTGCGTGGAACTTTGGAGGAGAAACTCAAAACAGTTACGATTATTAAAATCGTTAATATAAAGTTATAAAAGAGGTTAGCTATTGGCTAACCTTTTTTTATTTGTTAACTTAAATCAAGTTTTAAAGGCAGGATTAAAACGAACTTTACATGAAATAAAAACGTATACTATATGTCTAATGTTGGATTAATTTTAGAAGAGAAAGCGGCTGATATTGGCAACTTTTTAGTGGGTAGATTATTGCCTTTTCGTCAGAAAAGACATGTCGGGCCATTTGTATTTATCGACCATATGGGACCAACAAAGCTGAAAGATTATCAAAATCTTGATGTAGGTCCACATCCGCATATTGGTTTGTCTACTTTGACGTATTTGTTCGAAGGTGCAATTATGCATCGCGATAGTTTGGGAACTGAATTAGAAATTAAGCCTGGAGCTGTGAATTGGATGACTGCAGGTAAAGGTGTTGTGCATTCTGAACGAACTCCCGAATATTTACGAACAACTGAAAAAACATTGCATGGTTTACAAATTTGGGTGGCTTTGCCAAAAGAATTTGAAAATATGGAGCCAAGTTTTGTTCACGTTGAAGCAGATAAATTACCAAATTGGTCAGACGAAAATGCAGATTATAGATTGATTGCTGGTAAGTTTGGTGAACATACTTCTGGCGTGCCTGTTTATTCTCCTTTATATTTTATTGAGATTAAAGCTAAAAATGATTTCAAAGTTTCTTTAGGTAAAGATTTGTATGGAGAATCTGCTTTGTATGTATTAGAAGGTTCTATCAAAGATGGAGGAGAGACATACGGAACAAAACAATTATTAGTTGCGAAAGAAGCTACTTTGTGTGAGTTCGAAATTACGGCTGGTTCTACCGTTTATATTTTTGGAGGAGAAGAATTACCGGAAGAACATTTTATCTTTTGGAATTTTGTAAGTTCTTCAAGAGAAACGATTGAAACGGCGAAGGAAAATTGGATTAATCATCGTTTTCCTAAAGTTCCTGGAGATGACGATTACGTTCCGATTCCGCAAGTTCAACAAAAATCTAAAATAAAAGAAAACGAAAAATAAATTGATAATGAGTGATATTAATGTAACATCAACTTCGACAGATAAAAATTATATTTCGAATATTAAAGCTGGGAAACACGAATTTAATGTAGATGAACCTTTAGATAAAGGAGGTTTGGATACAGCTGCAAAACCAAGCGAATTATTGGGAGCTGCATTGGCTTCTTGTACTTCGATTACATTGCAAATGTATATGAATCACAAAGAATTTGCTTACAAAAAAGTTGAGGTAGATGTCAATTTTGATATGATTACAACTGAGCCAATTACTTTTCAACGTCATGTCATTATAGAAGGTGATTTTGATGAGAAACAACAAACAAGATTATTGAAAGTTGCAAATTCTTGTCCTGTACACAAAGTGTTAGAAAAAGGTCACGAAATAGAAACAACGATAGAGTTTATTTAATAAAAAAATCCACTTCATCTGNNTGAAGTGGATTTTTTTATCTTAATATTTTATCTAGCTAATCCTGGTAGGGTATCCAGAAATTCCTTCAATAACAATTTTCGGATTACGTTTCAATAAAACAATTAATTGTCTTAATTTTTCTGCATTATAATCTTCATTAAACATATCATCGTGCATTAAAATTACCAAATGATTTTTTTCGAATGTTTTATTTTGATCCAAACGATGTACAATTCCTTCGTAAATTTTTTCAGGCGAAGAAAGCTGATGTGTAGCAGATTTTTTTCCACTTCTTTCCCATTCATAATCCCAGCCATAGATATAGTATTGATTTTTAGCCAATAAATCAGCTGCTGGAATTGCA
>NZ_DINY01000019.1:0-13476 GCF_002426075.1 Empedobacter sp. UBA5528
ATACAAATGCACTACCGGTTAATACAATAATATTAAATAAAAACTCTACTTTTAAGTGTTCTTAACAAGGGGAAGATTACAGTCACCCTAAACTCGTTTCATGGTCGCATCTAATTCAGAACATAAAATTTATAACCACATAGAGAGATAGGTTTAACAATGTTGATGAATAGAGATAAATTGGAAAATGAATAAATGAACTAGTATTACGATGTATCTATATGGTAGAATATAAAAAAACAAATCAAGCAATTATTCAAAACTTTATTATCGAAACAATATCCAATTTAGAATAAAATTCTAAGTGATCATTTTAAAATAAAATTATTAGAAAAGATTACTACATATTCAATTTTTTATGTAGTTTTACACCGTATTTCGAATCGTAGAAAACGATACCAACCGAGAGGAGTCTCCACGGTGGTAAAACAATACGGGAGTTCATCCAAAAACAACGAAAAATCCCCTATTATCGAAATACAATAATTGTTTTATTTTAACTATTTATTGTATGTCACAAAACATTTCTGAGCTTAATTTAGCTCCTATATCAGATGAAAAATTGGTCGATTTTATCAATCAACAATTGCCTATTAAAGTTCCTGCGCTAAAAGATCATATTATTGAAGAATTCAAGAAAAGAGGTTTGGATTATCGCCATCTATACAATGTAAAAACAGATGAATTGAATATCAAACTTCCGCTTAGTTTGATTGATGGTTGCTTGTTCGAGCGTAATATTCCCAAACCGCCTTTGGTAGGTAATTTCTACGCTGTTGTACATAGATTGAGAAACTTTTTGCAACATAGCAAAGAATTGAACGGAAAACGCCTTAAAACGTTTCATTATATCTTCGATCAACTTTATTTACCTTATGAATTGATTGATATTATTTCGGAAGATGATGTCAAAAATCTAACTGAAGATGATGTATTTATTACCTTCAAAAACTCGAAACAACATTTCCCGAACAATAAGATTATCAATAAAATTCCGAAAAATAATTTATTGATTACTGTTGACAAAGGGAATTATTACCGCGGTTTGGATAAAGTAATTTTGTCACATCAAAATACGATTATCAAAGAAGAAAACTTGAATAACGTAACTGCATAACTGAAATTGCTTTCGACAAATCTCTATATTTGTTGAAAGCAATTTTATATGACGCCAGAAAAAAGAGAATTAGTAGAGGTAAGTTTTAATCGTTCAGAAACCTTAAAATTTTATAACGCATCACTTATCGAATGCGAAACGGACTATGTTTCGATTAAGATTCCAAAACAAGAAATGATGACACGTAAGCACGGAATGTTTAATGGTGCTATGATTGCTTCTTTGGTTGATGTTTCATCTGGTTATGCTGCTGTTTCTCACTATGACGACGATTGTTATGTGGTAACAGTTGAGTTAAAGGTGAATTATTTACGACCTGCTTTGGGTGATTATTTACTATCAAAAGCCTATGTGATAAAAGGCGGAAAAAAGATAAGCACCATACGCACAGAGATTTTTGTGGTTGACGAAACGACGAACAAAGAAACGCATGTGGCTACTTCTTTGGTGACTATGATGAGAATAAAATAAAGATATAATTTGTCTCAACTTTTGAATAAATGACCACATAGAGACATAGAAATAGATGTTTATTTTGATATAGAAATCAGTAGTATAATTCTACCTTTTTTATATGAAAAAACCGTCATTTCGAGTGAAATTCTGTAAGAATTTTGTGTCAAGAAAAAGGTTTTTTGAAAGAAAAGAATAATAACTAATTGAAGGAAATAATTTACTTATAGCGCAATTAATTAAATCAATTCGTCTTGATGTTTTCTTCTGTTTAGTTGGTTTACTTTTATAAAAAATCGCAGAATGAAAATATAAGAATTACAATTGTTTACAAATGATTTAGAAAAAACGAAATCATTTTATACAACTATTCTAGCTTTTGAGTTAATTGAAGAAACCGATAATCAGTTTAGTTTACAAGTTGGTTGGACAAGATTAACTTTTGTAAAACGAATGAAGAATATATTTAGCTTATGAGAACTAAGCAGAATTTGATCAACATTCTATTTTTGGAATTTCTGAAATTGGTTTACCTACAACTTATATTGAAGCAACTAATCATATATTATAATAGAAAACAACATCTAAATTCTGAAAAGGAGATTTTGATACTTTTGGTACTAATGGCTCAGATGAAGGGAAAATATTATTACTAAATTATTTTATTAAAACAACTTAGTTTCCTACAACTGATAAATAATTCCTGCTCCATTTACAGCTATTTTGGAAAATGAAAATCATTATTCAAAAGTAATTTTAGATAATAATAAATTAAATATATCTAATCTTGCCATTTTATAAAAAATAAGCATTGAATAAAAAGTGATATCTTTAGGGTAAAAAAAAATGGGATTGTAACTTTGCATTCTAAATATCTAAAAAATGGTAAATTTTATATTAATCGCAGTCTGCATAATCGCCGGAATGGTGTTTAAAGCAACAAAATCTATACATCCTGATGCACATAAAGGGATCAATACATGGATTTTATATTTAGCTTTACCAGCAGTCTCGTTTAAGTATTTACCAAAAGTAGAATGGTCGCAAGAAATGCTATTCCCTATCTTTTCGACTGTCATTATTGCCGTTGGAAGTTTATTTTACATGAAATTCTACAGCAAAGCAAAAGGCTATTCGGAGCGTTCGAGAAGAACATTGGAATTGGCAAGCGGCTATAGCAATACCTCTTTTATTGGTTTCCCTTTGATCTCAGCATTTTATGGAGAAAAATATTTAAGTATTGCGATTATTTGTGATCAAACCATGTTTTTGTGCTTATCAACCATCGGAATAGTTTCTGCATTAAAAGGAGGAAGTAATGGATCTGGAGCAATAGATTCTAAATTTATCTTGAAAAGATTATTTACTTTCCCCCCATTTTTGGGTTGTATCAGTGCATTGATTTTATCTCAATTTATCGACTTATCTCCTGCCGAACCATTCTTCGATAAATTAGCTGCAACTGTAGGTCCGTTGGCTTTATTTTCAGTTGGACTGCAATTAAAGTTTAATGGTTGGAGAAAATTATGGTCACAAATTTCGATGTCTATGGTTTACAAATTAATGATAGCGCCTGCAGTTGTAATGCTTTTAGCCATCGTAATTGGGATAAAAGGTGATGTGGCTAAAATCTCTATTTTTGAAGCTGCAATGCCTACATTAGTGACATCTAGTATTATTGCGGAACAATTTAAACTCAACACCAAACTAACCAATTTGATTATTGGAATCAGTATTATTATAGGCTTTTTTACAGCTGCTTTTTGGTATGAAATGATACAGTTGTTTATTCAGTAGATTTCTTATTATGTTTTTTTTAAAATTGTATCGAGAATTAAGATGAATTTTATCTTCTAAAACCTTATTCTCGATACAAAATTCTAAAAATAATTTCACTCGAATTAATGGTTTTATTTCAATACTTCTTTTAAAAACAATAATGTATGTTGCCACGCTCTATCTGCCATTACTTTATTGTAATCTGGTGATTCTGGATTGGTAAATGTATGTTTTGAATTTGCGTAAGTAATCATTTGCCAATCTGTTTTTCCTTCGTTCATTTCAAGTACCAAATTCGAAATATCTTCAGGTTTTACAGATTCGTCATCAGCTGGATGTTCTACTAAAACTTTTGTTTTAAGAGGGATATTTTTTCGAGCCAAATCTTTTGCTAATCCACCATGAATAGAAACAACGCCAACAATAGGTAATTGCGCACGAGCAGCTTCTAATGCGCCTGTTCCTCCAAAACAATAACCAATTACAGCAATTTTGCTTGGATCTGCACCAGCTTTGATTAACTCTTTCAACGCCAAATCAATTCGTTTTTGATAAGCTGCAAAATCAGACTTGTATTTTCCTGCTATTTTAGCCGCTTCCGCATTATCTTTCGGATTGCTTCCTTCTCCATAAATATCTGCAACAAACGCAATATAACCTTCTTTTGCTAAATCTATTGCAGCTTGTTTTGCTTCGTTATCAGCTCCTTTCCAAGCAGGTAAAATCAAAACTCCTGGACTTTTCTTTGTTGTATTATCGGTTACTAAACCATTCAATTTTTGTAAGCCATCTTTGTAAGCAACTTGTTTTAGGTTTTGCGCATGTGTCGTATTCATCATCAATACAATTAAAAATAAACATTGAATTACATTTTTCATCTACTAAAAAATTTAAAACATTAAGATAAAAAGAACTAATTTTATATCGGATATTGAATTGAATTTTTAACACAATTAGTATGGAAGTTATTACATTAAAAACATTTGAAAGCCCTATTGAAGCACATATTTTACGTTCAAAATTAGAGAGTGAACAAATTGATGCTTTTGTTATTGATGAACATTCGGTTGGGATGAATCAGTTTTTGTCGAATGCCATTGGTGGCGTGAAAGTAAAAATTAAGAAAGAAGATACTGATTGTGCTATGAAAGTTTTAGAAGAAATTGATACTTCAAATTATACCAATGATTTGGATGAAATTCTTGTTTGCCCTAAGTGTGGAAGTAATGAGTATTACAGCAATTACAAGTCAATGAAAGGTGGAAAAGGTTTACTTTCTTTATTATCTTCTATCATATTTTGGGTTTACCCAATTTACTACAAAAACGTGTTCAAATGCAAGAAGTGTGGTGAAGAATTTAATAGTTTACAATAAAAAAGAACGACAATTTCTTGCCGTTCTTTATGAACAAAAATATATGATTTTTATTGATTAAATTGTCCAACGCAATAAGCTTGCTCCCCAAGAGAAACCTGCTCCAAAGGCTGTCAACATCAATAAATCTCCTTTCTTTAATTTTGCTGTATTTTCCCAAATACATAACGGAATTGTCGCTGCAATTGTGTTTCCGTAATTCTCAATATTGATTAAAGTTTTACCATCTTCAATATTAATTTCATTACCAACAGCGTCAATAATTCGTTTATTCGCTTGATGCGGAACCAACCAATTTACATCTTCTACAGAAAAATCATTGCGTTTCAAAACATTGACACACGTATCACTCATTGATTGAATTGCATTTTTGAATACAATTTTTCCATCTTGTCTAATGTAACGCTTCTCATCAACCAACAACTGTGAACTCGCTGGATACAAAGAACCACCTCCTTCTATATTCAAGAATTCTTTTCCAGTTCCATTACTCTGTAACAAAGCATCCAAAATTCCTTCTTCATTTGTAGGCTCTAACCAAACTACTCCAGCTCCATCTCCAAACAAAATATTTGTCGAACGATCTTTGATGTCTACATACGCACTAATTTTATCAGCACCAATGACCAAAACATTTTTGTAACGTTTGCTTTCAACCAATGAAGCACCCATGTCCAACGCGTATAAAAATCCAGAACAAGCTGCATTCATATCAAATGCCCAAACATTCTCTATTCCTAACTTTTCGCACACAATATTCGCAGTAGCAGGCATCAACATATCTGGTGTAGAAGTCGCAACAATCAACGCATCAACATCTTTGATGTCTTTTTTGTATGTATCAATTAAATTCTGAATTGCACTAACCGCCATATCAGAAGTCGCTAAACCTTCCTCTAAAATACGACGTTCTTTAATTCCCGTTCTTTTTACAATCCATTCATCAGAAGTGTCTGTAATCTTTTCTAAATCGAAATTAGTTCGTTTATTCTCTGGCACATAACCACCGATTGCTGAAATATGTGCAAATATTTTTTTTGTAAAATCTACCACCATAAAATTCTTTTCATTCAAATTTCATGTATCGATTATCTACTAAAAGACGCATCAATTAAAATTTGAGCAACAAAGGTCTATCCATTTTAACAAATTAGTTAGCAAAATAAACGTAATAATATGTCAGAAAGACGTTTTTAGAAAGTTTTCACATTTACATTGATTTACATCAATTATTAATTAGAAGCTATGAAAGTTCTTGGAGAAACACCGGCATAATTTTTGAAAAATTTACTAAAAACTGAGGTATCTATAAAATTTAATTCTGTCACAACATCAGAAACACTATTTTTTGGGTTCTTTAGCAAGACTTTTGCCTCTAATACAATGGCTTCAGCAATGATTTGTTTGGGTGATTTATTAAAGACTTCGACAATAATTTTAGTCAAATGTTTACGACTAATAAACATTTCATCTGCATAAAATTGTACATTACGCTGACGACGAAAATGAGTTGAAACTAAATACAAAAACTGCTTAGCCAATTCCTCCTTTCTGACTTCTTTCGTTGTACTTTTTGCCGTTACAGCTTGGTTGTAGTAATTTCCCATCTCATACATCAACACTGAAAAGTGATGTAAAACCAAATCTTTTGCAAAGATATTTTCATTCTTGATGGTATATTTACTAATCTTATTCAGATTGTAGCGCATATCACGTACAATCTTTTTATCTAAAGAAATGATTTTAGGATATTTGGACGATAAAAATTCTACTAAATTATTGGATTTCACGTGAAAACCAGCTTCAATAATCAGATCTGAATCAATGAAGATTGCTTGAACAGCAAAATCAGCCGAATGCTCTATAATCTCGAACAACTGACCTGGAAGAACCACAATAATATCGTCACGTTTGATTAATGTTGGTTCTAAATTCACCGTGATTTCACATGTTCCTGCTGTGATTAAAATCAACCCAAGCGACGTAAACTTATAAGGTTTTCGTTTTACAAAATAATAATTGTTCTCAGGACCTACGTCAAAGATTGCTAACCGACGATCAGTTGCTTCTTCTTTGTAAGTTCTTAAAATATTATCAATTGAATAAAGTTGAATATAATCACTCATTTTTAGCTTTTATTTTTTCAAATACAATGTTAAAAGATTTTTTTGACAAGTAAAAACATAAATGCGTCTTTTTAACAAAATCTTACGTCATTTTGGTATATCTAATAACCTCTTTCTAATGAAACTTCATTCAATAAAGCTTCGTTATTTTTCATTCTGTTATAGTTATCTGCAACTTGTTTTAGAGCAGTTGTTGCATTTGTAACACTCGCAATATGAGGTGTTACATAAATATTTTCATTCGTCCAAAAAGGGTGATTTTCAGGTAAAGGTTCTTCTACAAAAACATCTAAATAAGCCTCTTTTATTTGTTTTTCTTCGATTGCAATTAATAAATCCTTTTCGACCAAATGTGCTCCACGACCAACATTCACCAAAACTGTATGATCTGAACATTCTTTAAAAAAGTCTTTATTCAAAATACCTTCTGTATCATCTGTCAAAGGCAAAATATTGACAATAAAATTAGTTTTAGAAATCGCAGCATTCAAGCCTTCTTTTCCAGAAAAAGATTCTACTCCATTTATATTTTTTGGCGAATTCGACCAACCTTTGACTTGAAAACCTAACGCAACAAATTGCTCTGCTACTAACTTTCCGATTTCACCTAATCCTAAAATAGTAATAGTTGTTTCCTTGATATTTTGATAAGTAGTAGGCTTCCACTCTTTACGAACTTGATCTTTATAATACGTCAATAGATTTTTCATTGAAGTCATAACACAAGCCAAAACATGCTCAAACATTTCTTGCTTCAAAGCAGGATCAACAATACGTGTTACCTTTATTGAATCTGGAATTTTGGTATGCAACAAATGGTCAATTCCTGCTCCAACTGATTGTACAACTTTTAGATTTGGAAATTCAGTCACATAATTTTTGTGCGGTTTCCAAGTTGCAATAAATTCTACATCTTTTGGATTTGAGATATTTGGATAAACTTCAACTTTCGTATCTGGCAACAATTCTTGTAAATTTCTTTGCCATTCTTCTGTTGGTTTTTGATTGAATATTAAGGCTACACTCATAATTGTTTACTTTTAAAACAAATGTAAATAACTCTAAATTAATCACACATTAAATTTGACGATTTGTCAGATTTCTTACATTTGGATTAGAATTTGAAAGAGTTCAAACAAATATATTTTAACTAAAAAAATACACCATAAATGGCAAATCCGTTATTAGAAAAATTTGAAACACCTTTTGAAAGTGCTCCTTTTTCTAAAATCAAAATTGAAGATTACAAACCTGCTTTTATCCAAGCAATTGAAGAAGCAAAAGCAGAAATAGATGCAATTACTGCGAATCCTGAAGCGCCAAATTTTGCAAATACAATTGAAGCAATGGAACTTTCGGGTGAAAAATTAGGACGTATTTCTTCTATTTTCTTCAACCTTAATTCTGCTGAAACGAATGATGAAATTCAAGAAATTGCGCAAGAAGTTTCCCCTTTATTATCTGAATTTGGAAATGATGTTCGCTTAAATCAAGATTTATTTGAACGAATTAAAGTCGTTTATAATCAAAAGGATTCGTTGAATTTAACAGATGAACAAGCTTATTTATTAGAAAAAAAATACAAAGGTTTTTCAAGAAATGGGGCAAATTTGAACGAAGAAGACAAAAATAAATTACGCGAAATAGACAAGCAATTGGCTATGCTTTCTTTGCAATTTGGACAAAATGTTTTGGCTGAAACTAATGCATACGAATTGATTATCACAGATGAAAATGATTTAAAAGGTTTGCCTCAATATGCTATTGATCAAGCAAAAGCTGATGCTGAACAAAAAAATCACGAAGGTTGGTTGATTACGTTACAAGCACCAAGCTATATTCCGTTTATGCAATACGCAGAAAATCGTGAATTAAGAGAAAAATTGTTTAGAGCAAATGGAGTAAAAGCCTATCAAAATAATGAATTTAACAACGAAGAAAATGTCAAAAATATCGTAAAACTTCGTCACGAACGTGCTAAAATATTAGGTTATAAAACGCATGCTGATTATGTTTTGGAAGAACGTATGGCAAAAACACCAACGACTGTTTTAGATTTCTTGAATGATTTATTAACGAAAGCAAAACCGTTTGCAGAAAAAGAAATTGAGGAATTAACTGCATTTGCAAAAGAAACTGATGGGATTGAAACATTGCAACGTTGGGATCATGCGTATTATGCTGAAAAATTAAAACAGAAAAAATTCAGTCTTTCTGACGAAGAATTGAAACCTTATTTTCAGTTAGAAAATGTGATTCAAGGAGCTTTTGATGTCGCAACAAAATTGTATGGAATTACATTTAAAGAAATTCATAAAATTGATAAATACAACGATGAAGTAACAACTTATGAAGTTCTAGATAAAAATGGTGCGTTCTTAAGTTTATTGTATGCAGACTTTTTCCCGCGCGCAGGAAAACGCCCTGGTGCTTGGATGACAAGTTATAGAGATGCTTCTAATGTGAATGGAAACACCAAACGTCCGCACATTTCGATTGTTTGTAATTTTACAAAACCAACGAAAGACACGCCGTCATTATTGACATTTCAGGAAGTGACAACATTGTTCCACGAATTTGGACATGCGCTACACGGAATGTTACCAAATACAACGTACGAAAGTCTTTCTGGAACAAATGTTTATTGGGATTTTGTTGAATTACCCTCTCAATTTTACGAAAACTTTTGTTACGAACCAGAAGCTTTAAAATTATTTGCAAAACATTATCAAACAGGAGAAATTATTCCGCAAGAATTAATTGAAAAAGTAAAAGCTTCTTCAAGTTTTATGGAAGGTTATCAAACTGTTCGTCAATTGAGTTTTGGATTATTGGATATGGCTTATCATGCGAATGATTTGGCTGAAATTAATGATTTACAACAATTTGAAAAAGAAACTTTTAAACGAACAGAGTTGTATCCAGAAATTGATAAAAATATGATGAGTACATCCTTCTCACATATTTTTCAAGGTGGATATTCATCTGGTTATTATTCATATAAATGGGCCGAAGTTTTGGATGCAGATGCCTTTGCATTTTTCCAAGAAACTGGAATTTTCAATCCAGAAAAAGCTCAAAAATTCTATAAACTTTTATCATCTGGTGGAACTGTAGAACCGATGAAACTGTACGAAGAATTTAGAGGTCATAAACCAACAGCAGACGCTTTGTTAAAGCGCGCTGGATTAATATAAACTGAAAATCCGACTACTTAAAAGTAGTCGGATTTTTTTATAATACTATTGTTTACTTAATGCAAACTTTCTTCGTGTTGCGACAAATCTAAGCCTTCGAACTCCGCTCTATCACTCACGCGTAAGTGAATCATTTTATCCGTAATATAAAATAAAGCAATCGCACCTAAAAAAGTAAATAACGAAACGAGCAACAAAGCAATCATATGATGTGCAAACACATATACCCCGCCATGTAATAAGCTTGCATTTTCTCCATGTGCAAAAATAGCTGTCAAAATCATTCCCATGATTCCTCCGACTCCATGACATGCAAAAACATCTAGAGTATCGTCAACTCTTTTTAACACTTTCCAATGAACCATTACATTTGAGACAATAGCTGTTATAAAGCCAAAAAATATACTTTCAGGAATTGTAACAAACCCACAAGCTGGAGTGATTGCTACTAATCCAACTACAGCCCCTATACACGCTCCCATAGCAGTAACGCTGCGACCATTAATTCTATCAAAAAGTATCCATGTCATCATTCCAGAAGCAGAAGCAATTGTTGTTGTTCCGAAAGCTAGTGCTGCTGTGGCATTTGCTCCCAAAGCTGAACCAGCATTGAAACCAAACCATCCGAACCATAACATTCCTGTTCCGAGCATAACAAATGGAATATTTGCAGGTTTGTGTTCTCTGTTTTTACGTTTACCTATCACCAAAGCACCTGCCAATGCTGCAAATCCAGCACTCATATGAACAACAGTTCCTCCAGCGAAATCTTTTACTCCAAAATATTTATTCAATAAACCTTCTGGATGCCAAACCATATGACAAAGCGGTGTGTAAATGATTAAGCTAAATAAAATCATAAACAATAAATATGAAATGAAACGTACTCTTTCAGCAAAAGAACCAGTTACAAGCGCTGGTGTAATGACTGCAAATTTCATTTGAAACAATGCAAATAAGACAAATGGAATTGTAGATGCCATGTCTTTATGTGGAAATGCTCCAACATGACTAAAAAATGGGTAACTTAAAGGATTACCAATAATTCCGTAATGTTCTCCATTTATTGTAAAACCAATTGATTCACCAAAAGACAGTGAAAACCCAACTACAACCCACAAAATCGAAATCACACCTAAGGCAATAAAACTTTGCAACATGGTAGAAATAACATTTCGTTTCCCCACCATTCCTCCATAAAAAAATGATAAACCTGGCGTCATCAATAACACCAATCCTGCAGCTGCTAAAATCCAGGCGACATCTGAATTTACAATATTTTCTTCGCTAAGGAATTCTCCTGTATTTGGAATATCTACAACTGGTTTCCAAAATAATCCAGCGAATGCAACTAGCGTTATAATTGCAAAAGCTACTTTCCATTTTAATCCGACTTTCATAAGTTTTTAATTTTAACCCTATCAAAATTAGATTATTTTTAAATAAAATCATTTATTTTCAATTACACCCTATAAAAATTAGGGGTTAAAATATTAATTTTACATTTTAAACATAATTATCCTATGTAAATTCATAAAAAAAGATTCCTTTTTTGGAATCTTTTTATCATTTTATCAATTTGATTATTTAGTTTTTCTAAATTCTATCTGAAATCTTCAATTATGTTAAATCCTGAATAATTTTTTGAAAAGCTTTTCTTGGACTTCCATCATAATAAACTTCTCCACAATAATGATAACCTAACTTTTCAAAAACACGCAACATTCCAATATTATCAAAGTTGGTATCAACTTTTATAGTATGTATGTTTTTTGAAATTGCAACCTTCTCGATTTCGGTCATTGCCCAAGTTCCCAAACCTTTTATCTTAATATCTTGCGCAACAGCCAATCGATGAATCACAATATATGGATCATCATTCAGCCATTTTCCTTCAATTGCTGTATAAGCAGGTTCTATCTCATCAATAATTGCAACATATCCAATGATTAGATTATTATCATTCTCAATTATATAACCAAAACCATTTGAGATATCATTTTTTACAACGTCTAGATTTGGATAACCATTTTGCCATTGATTACTTCCCTCCTCTTTTCTTTTCTCAACTGCTTGTTGCAAAATTTCCCAAATTCTATCTGCATCATTCAAAATAGCTTGACGTATATTTAATCCAGTCTCCATATCTTATTTTTATTTTCAATATAGGAGATTTTCAAGTTAATCATAAATTTTTATTTTTAATTTTTCCCTAAATTGATAAAACTTATCAATGTCATACCAAAATTAAATTTCCACAAACTATAAAAAATGTAAAAAAATCTTGGCAACAAGTTATAGCAAGACTTATTATATTGAACATTTGTATATTTCAAAAGCAAATGAAAAGAAATGATGCAAATTATTCCAAGTAACCAGAGTGCAGCCTTTTTTGTTATTAATCGGTTTCGTGATTACTCTTCTCTATATTTCATTACAAATTGTAATGTATATCACATGTTTCAAAGCAGATGGTTTACCTTTTAAACTTTAGCGCACATTCAATCTATAACTCAAACGAAATTTTATCATTGTTTTTTTACTAGCGGGCGGAATTAGTTTTTTAGCTTATCTACACAAACAAATAAAAAAACAACAATTTGAAACAAATAAATTTAGGCAAGTTCTATTTATGGTTTTATTTGATTATTAACGGTTTTCAACATAGGTATATCCATCATTATTTATAGTATTTTCGTCAACAAATATTTTAATGATTTGTAGATATCATTAGTTATTTTGGGCATAATTTTAATTCTGGTTTATTTCTTTTACAGCTCATTTAAAAACAAAAAACAAATTCAATCAAATTATAGAGAATAAATTTCCAAAAATTGTAAAGAAATCAATCCAATTTTTGAAGCTTCTTTGGACAAAAAAATATAAATCTCACGATTCTAATTTCAACAATCATCGAAATTACTGGGATATTACATGTTTATTTTACAATGTTAGCGTTAGGTATTCGACCCATTTTTGATGCATTAGCTTTAGCTTATACGATTTCTGTTTTATTGATGATTATTCCGAAGTTTTTGAGAGGTTTGGGCGCTGTAGAATTTACTATGATGTATATTTTAACACAATTTGGTTATTATCATTACCAAAGATTAGTTACAAATTTATTGTACCGCGTTTTGAATTTTGACTGGCTTTAGGTTTTGGATGTTTGAGTTTTATATGGGTTGGAAGAAAAGTATTTACTCGAATTTTTTCCTGCTGTTATGATTTTTAAATTAGGAATGATTAATATAAATTTCAGTCATCACTTCTCCTCTTGCAGAAGGTTTACATTTTCAAAAATTATTTTTAACAACCGAATTTATGCATCTTTCAAAATTGATGATGCTATTTGTTGGAATTGCTTTATTGATTACTTATGTTATATCAACAAAGGATTAAAATCTGCATGGAATTTTGCTTAAATAT
>NZ_DINY01000019.1:13502-13878 GCF_002426075.1 Empedobacter sp. UBA5528
CAATACCCATTGAAAACAAATTGGGAAGTTTAATCAAAATCAAACAATGCGTAATTTCAAGGAAAAATTCACCAATTATTGGATCAATAAATACATATTTCTTTGAATGGTAATTATCACTTTGACCGAAATTATCAAAAGTAATTGAGAATATTACTACTCAAATAAAGTTAAATTAGAAAATATTGATTTACATAGTTACATCTTGTGAGATTCCGAACTATATTTTTTTTTAAATTTTCAAAAACTTGTTTTAACTTCTTAATTAATTATCCATAAAATAAGAATGAAACTAAATCGTAATATTTAGTTGAATGATTAAAAATTATCATAATACTTTCTGTATAAAATATAAAAAAACCTCAAGAAATAAATC
>NZ_DINY01000037.1:0-24395 GCF_002426075.1 Empedobacter sp. UBA5528
TTGCTCTGATAATCTACGTTTTATACGATCGTAAATACTTCGTTGAATATTACAACTTAGCACTTAAGGGAGATTTCAAAATTAATGATTTTCACTATCAATACCCATAAATTCAACTGTTAAGACAAGACTTATGAGTCCTAAAAAGAAGTTTAGGTCATCTAAATTTATAAATTAAAAAGTGTATCTGTGGATAATTTTCGTAGAACTTCCAATATTCTTTCGTAATTTGCAAGTAAGTTGTTCATTGTAAACATTTTGAAGTTAAATAAATTTACTCTTTTTCAATCAAATGAACAACTTTATTATTTATCAATCAAAATGCACAACGGGTATAATTTACAATTTTTAAAATATGTAGCTTAACTTATACTATAAAATTCAGGGGATATCCATCTACCTGTGATTTTACAAATGTCGCAGTTGCTATAAGTGTAAAAACAAATAAAACTTTTTTCATATTTTTTGAGTTAACTAAACCATCGTAAATTCAGTAAAAAAACTTTCAAAATCATGAATTACATGCATTTAATACATAAAATAATTATTATAGGTTATAAAAAATATAGACTCCGCTATTCAAGCGGAGTCTATCATGATTTATTTCATATTATTTTAAAATTAGATGACTTCTGCAACAATAAATGTACTACCTCCAACGTAAATCATGTCATTTTCTGTTGCATTTGATTTTGCAGCAATTAATGCCTTTTCTACAGTATCAAAAAAGTGTTTATCGGTAATATCTTCTGGTATGATTTTATACAAGTCGTCAATGTCATATTTTCGAGGAACATCTGGTTGACATAAATAATAAGTTGCTTTTTTAGGAAAGAAATTTAAAATAGATAAAACATCTTTATCATTCACAAATCCTAAAACCAAATGCAATTGATTATAAGCTTGCTCATTTATTTGTTTTGAAACCTCTGCTAAACCATGTGGATTATGCGCAGTATCAGCAACAATTAATGGGTGTTGTCCTAAAATATCCCAACGTCCGCGCAAATTTGTATTCTTTACAACATTCAATAAGCCATTCGTAATATTTTCAGGAGAGACTGCCCAACCTTGTTTTTGCAATTGTTCAATAGCGGTTAAAACGGTACGTTTATTTTTGATTTGATAAGACCCTTTCAAATCTGAAGCTAAATCTTGAAAATGTTTTTCTTCAGCAAAAATGATTTTTGCATTTCTATCTTTCGCTACTTGTTCAAAAATTGTTTTTGTCTCTGCTGTTGTTTCACCAATTACAACCGCTGTATTTGGTTTTATGATACCAGCTTTTTCAAATGCAATTTTGTCCAATGTATCACCCAAAAATTGTGTATGATCTAAACCAATGTTCGTAATCACAGAAAGTTCTGGTAAAATAATATTCGTTGAATCTAATCGTCCGCCCAAACCAGTTTCTATAATCGCGATATCAACTTTCTGTTGTGCAAAATATTCGAAAGCCATCGCAATTGCAATTTCAAAAAAAGATGCTTTTTGATCAATTATTTTTTGCTCATGCTTATTCACAAAATCAATCACAAATTCTTCATCAGCCATTTCTCCATTTACACGTATTCGTTCACGAAAATCTTTGAGATGTGGAGAAGTTGTCAAACCTGTTTTATAACCTGCTTCCTGAAAAATAGAGGCCAACATATGAGACGTACTTCCTTTACCATTTGTCCCTGCAATATGAACCGTTTTAAACTTAGTTTGAGGATTTCCCAAATACTCGCATAACGCTGTAATATTTGTTAAATCTGCTTTCATTGCTGATGCTCCAACACGTTGAAACATTGGTAAATTTGTAAACAACCAATCGATTGTTTCTTGATACGTTCTCATTTATTCAAAAATTTTACACGAAGTTACGGAATCATCTTCAAAAAAAAATCGAATTTCTCCGAAGAAAAATTCGATTCTATTATTTATGAATTGACTATTCTTAATCTGAATAATCTTGTTTTGTAGTTAATAATATTTTTAAAACAATAAATCCAACAATAGCAGCTGTTAACGAAGCTACTAAAATCATCAATTTCGCTTCATTTATATAACTTGGGTCTTTGAAGGCCAACATCGAAACAAAAATAGACATTGTAAATCCAATTCCTCCTAAAATTCCGACACCAAAAACTCGTTTGAAATTTACTGCTGTAGGTAATTCACACAATCCTAATTTAACCGCAATCCATGTAAATAATGTAATTCCGACTGGTTTTCCTACAACTAATCCTAAGAAAATACCCGAAGCTAAAGGAATACTAAAATGCGCTAATCCTCCACCATCTATCGTAATTGCGGTATTTGCTAAAGCAAATAATGGTAGAATAATAAATGCTACTGGAATATGTAAAGCATGCTCCATTTTAGCTGAAAGTGATTTAGAATCGTCCTTATCAAATGGAATTGTAAATGCAACCAAAACTCCCGCAATTGTAGCGTGAATACCCGAATGTAACATAAACCACCAAACAGCAATCCCTCCAATGATATAAGGAATTATTGATTTTACTTTTAATTTATTTAAAGCGAAAAGACCTAACAAAATGGCAATTGCAATTCCGAATTGTGTAAAATCTAAAGGTAATTCTGGATTCGGATAAAACAATGCAATCACGACAATTGCTCCTAAATCGTCAATAACAGCTAAAGCTGTTAAAAATACTTTTAATGATAATGGAACTCTTTTTCCTAACATAGTTATAATAGCAACAGCAAAAGCAATATCTGTCGCCATCGGAATTCCAAAACCATGAATGGTATCCGTTCCTTTATTCGTCAAAAAGAAAATAAATGCAGGAATTAACATTCCTCCCAAAGCTGCAAAAACAGGTAAAATTGCTTTTTTAGTATCCGACAATTCACCTACAAAAACTTCGCGTTTTAATTCTAAACCAATCAAGAAAAAGAAAATAGCCATCAAACCATCATTAATCCAATGTGCAAAAGAATGCCCAAACATATCTGTTAACCATATCGCATCATAAGATTCTGCAATTGGTGAATTGGCTAATAATAAAGAAAACGCAGTACAGAAAATCAATAAAATTCCTCCTGAGGTTTGGCTATGAAAAAATTGGTTAAAAAGTTTAGAAACTATCATTATATTTTTTTTAGTTTGGTAAAAATAATGAACTCGTTTTTAACCGCCTAATCTAAACGAAACAATAAGACCTAAATTATCATTTATATAATCTTCAAAATACTTTTTTGATACCAATTACTAAAATTAAACATCTTTTCGATGATAAAAACGAATATGAAAGGTAAAATCAGCAAGAAATAATTATGAGATTGAATGATAAAAAAACTACAAAACACTAAAAATCTAATATGTTCTAAATACGGTACCCATCTTTTTTGTTCTAATTGTGCACCAATATTTATTAATGTAATCAAGACAAATACAACGAAGAAACCTTTGGTTAAATTATCAAATTGATCAAAGTAATATGTTAGAATACTCATCGCAAAAAACGATAAAATCAATTGTAAATTAATATAACCTTTGTATTTGAAATGATAACTATTCCCTTTATTCTTAGACATCCATTTCTTTTCAATAATTGGTCTTATTTCCTGATCCATCACTGCTGGACTACCAAAATATATCGTCAATTTTTCTTTAATGGAGGATTTTCTTCGAGCAGCTTCATACAACTCTAAATAATAATGAAAATGTTGCCACAAAAAACTGTAACTATTGATAGGATGCGTCAATCCATATCTTGGTTTTTCTTCTTCTTTCTGAAAAGTACCAAATAATATGTCCCAAAAAACAAATACATCTCCATAATTTTTGTCCAAATATTTTTCGTCAGAAGCATGATGAACACCATGAAGAGAATGTGTTATAAAAATATATTCAAGCCATTTTTGTTTCTCCAAAATCTGCGTATGCGTAAAAAAAGAATACACGCCATGAACCACCAAAATCGTCATCACTAAATTTGGATGAAAACCAATAAAAGGCAAAATACACCAAAAAATATTGCGAACAATTGCTTGCAAAGTCGTTATACGTGCCGCCACCGTAAAATTAAATTCTTCGGATTGATGATGCACAATATGGGCTCCCCAAAAAATATTGACTTCATGTCCCAAACGATGATACCAATACCAAACAAAATCTGTCGCTAGAAGCATCACAACCCAAATCCACCAAGCATTTGAAATATCTAAAAGACGATAATTTTCGTAAATCCAAACATACAAATTGTAAAAACTTACCGTAATAAAAAGATTCAATAATCGTTCTGCAATTCCTATTGAAATATTAGAAACCGAACTTTCATACTTATAAATATTCTTTAATTTTTTCTTTTTAACAACTACATATTCAAGCCATAAAAAAAGAAAAAAAGCTGGTAAAGCAAAAGCTAAATACTCGGGATGATTCATTTTTAAGCACTTAAAAATTGATTAATATGTTGATTAAAAAGTATCGGCTGTTCCATCATCGGCACATGACCACAATCATCGCTATAAGCTAATTTTGCATTAGGTAAATGTGCAAAAAACTCTTCAGCAACATTTGGCGGTGTCACAATATCTTGTTTTCCCCAAACCAATAAAACTGGCTAATCTATTTTATGTAAAAGATGTTTCAAATTTTGTCGCTTTGCATCTCGCGCAATTTAAATTATAGACAAAGCTTTTGTAGGCGTATTAGCGGCCGAAAAAACATCATCAACCAACTCTTTTGTTACAACATTTTTTGTTTCAAAAACTTCTTCTACCTTATTTTTGATATACTCGTAATCTCGCACACGCACAAAAGAAGCCTGCAAATTGCTTTCATACAAACCTGAACTTCCAGCTAAAATCAATTTATCAAACAAATTTGGATGTGCCAACGCATACAGCAATACAACATGACCGCCCAAAGAATTTCCAATTAATATTGGATTTTCAATTTTATTAGATTGAATGTAATTTTCTAGAAATTGAACTAAATTTTGAAGTGAATTTCTTTTGAAATGTGTAGAAAATAAAGGAAATGTTGGCGTATAAACATTATAATTTTCTTCAAGATTCTTGATAACATTTCCCCAATTACTAAGGCTTCCAAATAAGCCATGAAGTAAAATAACATCTTTATTTTTCGAATATTTCATATCGCATTTATTCTTGGTTATCGAATAAATGTAAATAAAATATTTTTTAAACTCTATTATTTAGATAGACTTTATAAGTGATATATAATTCCAGACGAATGGTCTTTGCTCGCTCCTGTTACAGATGCCAAACAATTTATTTCGTTATAAACACGACGATAACCAAGGAATGCAAATATTAAGGCTTCTTTAAAATCGATTAAATTATCAGTTGGAATAATGATTTCAACAGTTGATAATTCTCCTAAACGATTGATAAAAAATGTATTTCGAACTCCTCCTCCAGTTATCAACACGTTGTTGATATCATATAAAGCAAAGGTATTTTTAATTTGAATTACGAAATGCTCCACACAACTTCTCAGCTTATCTTCGATAGAAATATCGTACTTATCAACAATTGTTAAAAACTCATTCATAACCCATTCAAAACCTAATGATTTTGGAAAAGGTTGATGATAAAAATTCAAAAGATTCAATTCTTCAACTAATGCGATATTAATATGTCCTTGTTCTGCTCGTTCTCCATTTTTATCAAAATCAAAACCGAGTTGTTTTGCATAATGATTCAAGACAATATTAATTGGGCAGATATCAAATGCAATTCGTTTTCCATTTCTATTCATCGAAATGTTAGAAAAACCTCCAAGGTTTAAACATGCATCATAGTTAGAAAATAATAATTCGTCCCCAATCGGAACCAAAGGCGCTCCTTGTCCTCCTAAAATAACGTCTTGTGTTCTGAAATCGCACACCACTTTTTGTTGACAACGCGACGCAATTGCTAAACCATTTCCTATTTGCAAAGTGAATGATTTCTGCGGTTGATGAAAAATAGTTTGCCCGTGAGATGCAACAAAATCTACTTTTCTAATCTTATTTTTATGAATAAATTCTTTTACTTGTTCTCCAAGAAAATAACCATACTCTACATCTAGTTGGCATAAATCCATTGCCGAATATTGAAAAGCTTCTGTTAGTTTTGTTCGCCAATCGGATGAATAATCTATAGTTTCGGCATGTAAAATTTCGAAATGTTGGTTATCATCAAATCGGACATAGCAAATATCCAAACCATCTAACGAAGTTCCAGACATTAAACCAATGCAAAAAGTAGGGTTTTTCATGCTGTAAATTTAATGAGAGAAATTGATAGTTGGTTGGTTTAGAAATTAGAAATTTTAAATATCTAAGAAACCATCTTTCATTTTTTCCTTGATGAAAAAACGAAACAAAAAAATCAAGACCTCAATAAATCGGCTGAAAATGATTCATTCTACGCGAAAAGATTTAAAAACCTATCGGTTAAATCTTTTTTATCGCTTCGAATTTCTTCATTTTTTTAACGCCTTTTTATTGAAAGGTCATTTGAAATTCCTTTGAATAAGTAAATTAGTTTTCAATTATTAATAAGGTATGATTCTGAAAAAAGTATAAATATTATTACTCAAAACTTAGTACTTATTACTTATAACTCTAGATGCGTTAGGGATAGTAGTGGAAATCCTTTGCGTGAAACAAAGCGATAGCGAAGTTACAAAGTAAAGATTGCAACGAATAGCCCGCCCGAAGGGAACGCCCAAATCATTAGAAAAATTGTTTTGATAATTCTTAGGTTATTGCGAATATATCAGTTAGAAATTCTAATGATAAAAGCTTATATTTGAAACACAATTAATACAAACAAAACATGGCACAAGATGTAATCTTCGATTTGATTAAAGAAGAAAAAGAAAGACAACTGAATGGAATTGAATTAATCGCGTCAGAAAACTTTGTTTCAGACAACGTAATGCGCGCGATGGGTTCTGTTTTGACAAATAAATATGCAGAAGGTTATCCTGGAAAGCGCTATTACGGTGGCTGCGAAGTTGTAGACGAAGTAGAAACTATTGCAATTGATCGTTTGAAAGCGTTGTTTAATGCAGAGTATGCAAATGTGCAACCTCACTCAGGATCTCAGGCAAATGCAGCTGTTTACTTAGCATGTTTGAAACCAGGAGACAAGATCTTAGGATTCGATTTATCGCACGGAGGGCACTTAACTCACGGTTCTCCTGTTAACTTTTCTGGGTTAACTTACCAAACTTCTTTCTATGGAGTGGACAAAGAGACGGGAAGAATTGATTACGAAGCTATGGCAGAAACTGCTCGTAAAGAGAAGCCTCAAATGATAATTTGTGGTGCTTCAGCATATTCAAGAGACATAGATTATGCTAAATTTCGTGAGGTAGCTGATGAAGTTGGTGCTTTGTTATTAGCTGATATCTCGCATCCTGCTGGGTTAATCGCCCGCGGAATCTTAAACGATCCTATGCCTCATTGTCATATCGTAACGACGACAACTCACAAAACTTTACGTGGTCCTCGTGGTGGAGTCATTATGATGGGGAAAGATTTTGAGAACCCTTGGGGAGCAAAAACTCCTAAAGGTGAAGTGAAAATGATGTCTCAAATCTTGAACGGAGCAGTGTTCCCTGGTACACAAGGTGGGCCTTTGGAGCATGTAATCGCGTCTAAAGCTGTTGCTTTTGAAGAGGCTTTATCTGATGGTTATATGGACTATATTGTACAAGTTGTGAAGAATGCTAAGGCTTTAGCTGCGGCATTGGTTGCAAAAGGTTATGACATTGTTTCCGGAGGTACAGATAATCACTGTATGTTGATCGACTTACGTAACAAAGGTATTTCTGGGAAACAAGCAGAAAACGCTTTAGTTTCGGCAGAAATCACTTGTAACAAAAACATGGTTCCTTTCGATGATAAATCTCCTTTCGTTACATCGGGGATTCGTTTAGGTACGGCTGCTGTAACAACTCGTGGGTTGGTTGAAGCAGATATGCAAACTGTTGCTGACTTGATTGACGAAGTATTAATGAATATTGATAACGAAGAAATCATTGATGGAGTTGCAGATCGTGTAAACGAGTTCATGTCTTCTCGCCCATTATTTCAAATGAAATAAATAGAAACTTAGTTTCGATGATAACAATAGAAAAGTCCTGAGTATTTCTTAGGACTTTTTGTTTGATATAAAATGTCGAGACGTTTTAATCAAAACCACCTTAGCTTTTAGGTAAAATCACTTGACGTTTTTATTGAAATGTCTTGAGGAAATAATTTATTTCATTTTAATTTATAAAAAGAATAAAATAATGAGAATTCTAATTAGATATATGATTACAAAAATTATCATCCTGAATAAAGTAATAACTAAGTAGAAGTATTTCTTCAATACATATGTTAAAGAATAATTATTCAAAAGTGTTTATTACTTCTTTATAATCTAAAGTAAACATTATAAAAAAAAGCAACTTCGAGATGAAGTTGCTTTTCTATTTAAAAATAAGATAAGTCTTTGTTTTTACGCATTCAATGCTTCTGCACCACCAACGATCTCTAAGATCTCGTTTGTAATAGCAGCTTGACGAGCTTTGTTGTATTGAATTTTCAATCCTTTTTGTAACTCGCTTGCGTTGTCTGTTGCTTTATGCATTGCAGTCATACGTGCTCCGTGCTCAGAAGCGTTAGCATCTAATACGGCTTTGAATAATTGCGTTTTCAACGTTTGAGGGATTAAGTCTCTTAAAATTTCTTCTTTCGAAGGGTTGAAGATATAATCTAACTCTGCTGAATTGTTTGCTTCTTCTTCAGTTTTCTCTAAAACGACTGGTAAAAATTGTTCGTCTTGTACAATTTGAACAGCTGCATTTTGAAATTGATTGTAGATAATTCTGATTTGATCAAAGTCACCCGCAGTAAATTTCTCTACTAAATCGTCTGCAATTTCAGCTACATCTGCAAAATTTAAATTATCCCAAATGCTTGATGCATTTTTATAGATAGTTTGTGTTTTACTAAAAGTATCATTAGCTTTTTTACCAATTGCTAAAATCTCTACGTGTTTACTTGCTAATTCGCCAGCTAATAACGCATTTACTTTTTTGATGATGCTTGAGTTGTATCCTCCACATAAACCTCTATTTGAGTTAATAACGACTAAAAGTACTTTATTAACTTCGCGCTCTTCTGTTAATGCACCTCCTACTTCAGCTTCTAAAGTAGAACTTACATTTTGTAAAAGTTCACGTAATTTATCTGCATAAGGACGTAACTGTACGATAGAATCTGTAGCACGTTTTAGTTTTGCAGCAGAAACTAATTTCATAGCACTTGTAATCTGCATTGTAGAACCTACAGAAGTAATACGGTTACGTATATCTTTTAAATTTGGCATAATTCTATTTGAGATGAAGGATTAAAAGGAACTTAGAGATTCGGAAACCTCTAAGTTTCATTTATATTTTATTAGTATTTAGAAGTAGTTTCTGTGATAACTTTCTTCAATACATCCATAATTTCATCAGTCCATTTACCTAAACGGATAGATGTTAAAGTGTCTGCATATTTGTTGCGCATTAACTCAACAAAGTCAGCTTGCCACTCTTTCACTTGGTTAACTGGAACGTTTTTCAACATACCGTTAGTACCCGCATAAATAACTGCTACTTGTTCTTCTACTGGAATTGGAGCGTTAACACCTTGTTTTAATAACTCAACGTTACGTTCACCTTTACCAATTACGTTCATTGTAGCTGCATCTAAATCAGAACCAAATTTCGCGAAAGCTTCTAACTCACGGTATTGTGCTTGGTCTAATTTTAATGTACCAGATACTTTTTTCATTGGTTTTGTTTGTGCAGAACCACCAACACGAGATACAGAGATACCTACGTTGATCGCTGGACGAACACCTGAGTTGAATAAATCAGACTCTAAGAAGATTTGTCCATCTGTAATCGAAATTACGTTTGTTGGGATATATGCAGAAACGTCACCAGCTTGAGTTTCGATAATTGGTAAAGCAGTTAAAGAACCACCACCTTTTACGATACCTTTCATAGATTCTGGTAAATCATTCATTTGAGATGCAATTGCATCATCTTTGATTACTTTTGCAGCACGCTCTAATAAACGAGAGTGTAAGTAGAAAACGTCTCCAGGATATGCTTCACGTCCTGGTGGGCGACGTAATAATAAAGACACCTCACGGTATGCAACGGCTTGTTTAGATAAATCATCATAAACAATTAACGCTGGACGACCAGAGTCACGGAAATACTCTCCGATTGCAGCACCTGCCATTGGAGCATATACTTGCATTGGAGCTGGATCAGATGCATTAGCAGCAACTACTACTGTATATTTATCTGCACCGTGGTCTTGTAATGTTTTCATGATACCTGCTACTGTAGAACCTTTTTGTCCTACTGCAACATAGATACAGAAAACTGTTTCACCTCTATCGTAAAACTCTTTTTGATTTAAGATTGCATCTAAAGCAACAGAAGTTTTACCTGTTTGACGGTCACCAATGATTAACTCACGTTGTCCACGTCCAATTGGAATCATCGAGTCAATAGAAACGATACCAGTTTGTAATGGTTCGTTTACTGGTTGACGATAGATAACCCCAGGAGCTTTACGCTCGATAGGCATTTCATATAATTGTCCTTCGATTGGTCCTTTACCATCGATAGGATTTCCTAACATATCTACAACACGTCCTAACATTCCTTCACCTACGTTAATAGATGCAATTTTGTTTGTACGTTTTACAGTGTCACCTTCTTTAATACCTTTTGAAGGTCCGAAAAGTACAATACCTACGTTGTCTTCTTCAAGGTTTTGTACCATTCCTTCTAACCCGTTTGAGAATTCTACTAATTCTCCGTATTGAGCATTGTCTAACCCGTAAACACGAGCAATACCATCC
Source organism: Empedobacter sp. UBA5528 (assembly GCF_002426075.1). Taxonomy (NCBI): domain Bacteria; kingdom Pseudomonadati; phylum Bacteroidota; class Flavobacteriia; order Flavobacteriales; family Weeksellaceae; genus Empedobacter; species Empedobacter sp. UBA5528. Next base: position 10,894 of record NZ_DINY01000037.1, read on the forward strand.
CCAACAGTTAGAACGGTTCCTACTTCTGCTAATTCAACTGATGAATCAAAGCTTGTAAGTTGTTGTTTTAATATAGCTGAAACTTCAGCTGGATTTATTTCTGGCATTTCTGAAATATTTAAAATTTAGGAATGTATTCGTTTTTCGAAAAATCTTTTTTTAATGTAGCTAACTTAGTTTTGATTGAAGAATCTACTTGATTGTTTCCAATTTTTAAAACGAAACCTCCAATTAAAGATGCATCAATTTTGTTCTCTACTTTTACTTGACTATTTGTGGCTAAAGTTTGTTTTGCTTTTGCTACAATATTATCAATTGTATTTTGATCTAATTGTACTGCCGAAGTAATTTCTGCTGTAACAATATTATTTGCTAAATCGTATAATGAAATAAACTGATCTGCAATTTTAGACAAAATATTTTCTCTACCATGTCTTACGACTAACGAAATGAATGTTTGAGAAGTTTTTGATAAAGATTTGAAAATCTCACTCAATACAGCTTCTTTTTTCTTTGCATCAATCACCGGAGAATTTAAGAAAACTCTTAAATCATCATTCTCTTTTATGACTTTGCGAACATCATTCATTTCAGCATACACTACGTCTGTTTGGCTTGCTCCATTCGCAAACTCCATCAAACCTTTAGCATATCTATGTGCTGCTCTGAATCCTGCCATGATTAATTGAATTTAACTTGATCAATAACATCATTCACTAAAGCTTCTTGTGCAGATTTATCTGACAATTCTTTAGTTAAGATTTTTTCAGCAATTTCAATTGACAACTGCCCAACTTGATTTTTGATATCAGCCATAGCCGATGCCTTTTCATTTTGGATAGCTGACTTAGCATTTTCAATTAATTTGTTTGCTTCTACAGTTGCAGAATTTTTTGCCTCGTTGATGATATTTTCTTTCATTTCACGCGCTTCTTTTAAGATAGCATCACGTTCAGCACGAGCTTCTTTCATGATTTTCTCGTTTTGAGCGTTTAATAAAGCCATCTCTTCTTTCGCTTTTTTAGCTGCGTTTAATGCATCCTCGATAGATTGTTCTCTTTCTTTAACTGCAGATAGAATTGGTTTCCAAGCTAATGATCTTAACAATACTAATAAGATGATAAATACGACCGCAGTCCAAAAAATAAGACCAACTGAAGGTGTAATTAAATCCATTGTGTGTATGTATTAAATTTTATTTTTTACTAATTAATTTTTTAATGAATTAGCTTCAACAACCAACCGTTATTGAAGCTAATTTTTAATTCAAATATTATCCGTTACCTAATAACGCAACTACGATACCGAACAAACCTGCACCCTCGATTAAGGCTGCTGCGATAATCATAGCTGTTTGAATTTTTGAAGCCGCTTCTGGTTGTCTAGCGATTCCTTCCATAGCTGATCCACCGATTTTACCGATACCTAAACCAACTCCTAAAACTGCTAAACCAGCTCCGATTGCTGCAATACTTCCTGTCATGATAATTGTATTTAATTATTAAAAAATTATTTTATTGTTTTTTATATTCTATTCTTAATGGTGATCGTGGTCTGCTACTGCTGTTCCGATAAATAACGAAACTAACATTGTGAATACGAATGCTTGTAGTGCGGCTACTAATAACTCTAAACAGTAGATAAATAACGCTAATGGAATAGATCCACCTGCCATAGCTTCTGTTTGGAAAATAAAGATTAACGAAATTAACGACATAATAATAATGTGACCTGCTGTAATGTTCGCAAATAAACGAATCATTAAGGCGAAAGGTTTTGTAATAATCCCGATTAACTCAATTGGAGCTAAGATTAATTTTACTGGAACCGGTACACCTGGCATCCATAACATATGTCCCCAGTAACCTTTGTTTCCTGAGAAATTAATTACGATTAATGCGATTAATGCTAATACAAATGTAACTGCGATATTACCTGTAACGTTAGCTGCACCTGGTAACAATCCTAATAAATTGTTGATCCAAATGAAGAAAAATAACGTTAATAAATAAGGCATAAATTTCGCGTATTTTTTCTCACCAATATTTGGAATCGCTACTTCATCACGAACAAAAATAATAATTGGCTCGATAAATCCTGCGATACCTTTTGGTACCATATTTCCTTTTTTGTAGTTTGATGCAACTGCAGAGAAAACTAAGATTAAAATAACGAAAGAGATTAACATTGATGTTACGTTTTTCGTAATAGAAAAATCTAATGGTTTTTCATTTTCTAAATGAATAGCTCCTTTTTCGTCTACGTGAGGTTTGATTGTACCTTGCGCATCTGTTTTGTAGATTTTTTCGTGGTAGTTGATGTAGTAATTTCCGTTACTCTCAACAACCGCTTCGTTGTGGTGAAATTTAGAAGACATAAAAACTTGTAAACCATTATCCCATAAAATAACAGGTAATGCAACTCCTACACTTTTTTCTCCTTCTCCCCATAAATGCCAATCGTGTGCATCTGCAATGTGATGCATGATACCTGGCACTGGGTTAAATGTAGATTCGCCAGATTTCACTTTAGCAGCTTCCTCTTGACTTTTTACTTGCTCACTTTTAATTAACTCCTCAAACGTTTTTGGAAGACTTTCGTGCGGAACCGCTGTAGAGGCAAATCCGAAATTGAAAAGTAATAAAAACGCTAATAACGCTGAAAATTTCATGTATAATTCCTTTGTTTCTAAATTGCGTGCAAAATTATAGTAAATTAACCACTTACCAAAGTCAAATGCTAAAAATCATTAAACTTTTTTTAACTTTAAATTAATTAAGCGAATAAACACTAAAACTTCGGCTAGCAAAATTACAAAATAACTTATAATTAATTGCACAACATTTAATTTAATTTGTTCATTCACAACAATCAATGCTAATACAATTGCCATCTTCGCAATCATCCCTCCCATAAAGGCAAAACCAACATATTCTGGAAATTTTATCTTCACAAAACAACCAACTTGCAAAATCATTAATGTAATTAAACCAATTATTAAATACATTTTTGGAACAATTAGCGGATTTTCGCTAAAATTATAATGCGCAACAATTGCGTAATGAATACCACAAAAAATTGCAACCATTGCAATAAAAGAAAGTGCTAAAAGAATAAATTTCTTAATCATTAAAATTATTTTTTTGGTAATTGCTTCAACATCAAATATAATCCTGCAAAAACTCCCAGCAAAGATAAGCCAGCCGTCCATAATGGCTTGTCTGTTTCCATTTTTTTATCCAAAAAAGTTCCTAACCAAGCAAATAACGCAATCGTTACCGCCATCTGTATTCCCGTCGCAGAAAACTTTAAATATTGATTTACACCTTCGGACTTTCGTTCTTCTTTCATAAGTTTTATGTAATTTTGCAAAAAATTATTTCGTGGTAAAGATAGGAAACATAGAATTACCAGACTTCCCTTTATTGCTTGCACCGATGGAAGATGTGAGTGATCCGCCATTTCGTCGCCTATGCAAAATGCATGGAGCAGACTTGATGTATACTGAATTTATTTCTTCAGAAGGATTGATTCGTGATGCAATAAAAAGTCGTCAAAAATTAGATATTTTTGATTACGAACGTCCTATTGGTATTCAAATTTTTGGTGGAGATGAAGAGGCAATGGCGATGTCAGCTAAAATTGTTGAAACTGTTCAACCAGATATTGTTGATATTAACTTTGGATGTCCCGTAAAAAAAGTAGTTTGTAAAGGCGCAGGAGCAGGTGTTTTAAAAGATATAGATTTGATGGTACGTTTAACAAAATCTGTTGTTGAAAGTACACATTTACCAGTTACTGTAAAAACGCGTTTGGGTTGGGATTCTGACTCGATTAACATTTATGAAGTTGCCGAACGTTTGCAAGAAACAGGTATCAAAGCATTGTCAATTCACGGACGTACGCGTACACAAATGTATAAAGGACAAGCAAATTGGGAACCGATTGCAAAAGTAAAAGCGAACCCAAATATTGAGATTCCAATTTTTGGAAATGGAGATATTGATTCGCCGCAAAAAGCGATCGAATACAAAGAAAAATACGGTGTAGATGGTGTGATGATTGGTCGTGCGGCGATTGGATATCCTTGGATTTTCGAGCAAATTAAACATTATCGAGAAACAGGTGAATTGTTACCAGAACCAACAATTGTAGAACGAATGGAAGCGGCTAAAAATCACTTAAATTGGGCGATTGATTGGAAAGGAGAACGAACTGGAATTTTGGAAACACGTATGCATTATACCAATTATTTCAAAGGAATTCCTAATTTCAAACCTTATCGTACAAAATTAGTCACACAAGATAATCTTGTTGATTTGATGCAAACTTTCGAAGAAATTGAAGAAGAATTTATTCCAACATTAGAAGAAATTTAATCGTTAGAAATAATTCATCACTATAAAAAAATCCACCAAAAAACTTGGTGGATTTTTCATTTAAACTTGAGACTATAATTAATTACAATTATCTACAAGCAACACTTCTTCTGGATTCAGCGTATCATATTTCATCAATACAACTTCGTCCACGTCTGCTCTAGATCGTAAAGTAACTTCATAAACTTCATCATTCACAGGATATTGTATCGTTGCTTTCGGACGTTTAAATGTTCCGCTAGTTTCCACAACAACACCTTCTACACATTTCCCTGTTTTAGCCAATTGATCTTCTAATTGACTTTTCGAATATTGACTAAATCCGAATGCTGCAAGACCTAAAACTGCAATGACGATATAAAAATATTTTTTCATAGAATTAAAATTTAATGTTTCGTATTAGTTTTGTTTGAAACAAATTTAGATTCAATTCTATCGTTATAAAATCCCTATTATTAGCTAATTTTTAGTTTCGTGTTTGGTTTTCAGTGCATAAAGTGCAAAAGTTCCCAACCAATGACTCCCCATATAATCATCGTTCGAAATATTATTGAACGAGTAATTGAAATGATGATTTGCCCAATCATTCAAATAATTTAACTCTGGTAATTTTGCAGAAATTTGATACAAAGCCGTTGCACGACTAAAATTCAAACCATCCAAATGAACCAATTGCCCATCCGTACGATCCGAAACAATTCCAGGTTTTAGCTCATGTTTTTTATCAAACAATTGTGGTAAAAATGATTTCAACCATTTTTTATATTCATCATGCGGGTGAATTTTAGACATTAACAAAGCTTCTTCCAAACAAGCCGAAAGAAAATCTGATCCACTTGGCTCGAAAGCAATATTGCAACTTTTATCTTTTTGGTAAAGACGATTTGCATTATCAATAATCACTTTTTCAAATGCTTTATCATTCACAGAACGTGCATAATCTATCGCTAAACTCAAACCAAAAGCCGTATTATCATGCGTTCCTGTACGAATTGGATAAACTAATTTCGGCAAATATTCTTTGTATCTAACAATAATCAAATCACTCAAAGGTTTCAGATTTTTTGCCCAAACTTGCGCATCTTTATCTTGCCAATTATTCAATTCCATTTGCAATTGTAACAACCAAGCCCAACCGTATGTACGTTCGAAATTCTTGTTATTTTTATCATTGAAAAAGGCCATTTCAACCGCAACATTTTCTGCTGTAATCAATTGATTTAACTCATTTCTAACCTGATTATTTTGATCCAATTCAGGAAAATCTTTCATCAATTTCACAATCGACCAAAATCCATGCACAGACGAATGCCAATCAAAACAACCATAAAAAATTGGACGCAATTGCTTTGGCGTTTTAAGATCTGCATCACTTCCCAAAACATTTCCTAATTTGTTCGGATACTCAGTCTTGATACAATGTGTCGGTAATTCAAATATTTTTTTGGCTTGATCTAAGTGTAATTCTTGCGCAAAAGCAGTCGTCGTCAATAAAGTTGTTAAATAGAGTAATTTTTTCATCAAAATGTTTTTACCAAATTACTAATTTTTATTCGAGTCCAAGAATTTTTCTAACTCTTCTTTTGCTTGTAAACTTTCAGGAAAATTTTTCACATTTTGTTCAAAAAACTGTTTTGCTAAATCATTTTTCTTTTGTTTTACCAGATAATTTGCAACATTGTTGATATACGTTTCTGTTGGTTGAAAAGAATAATTCAATTTTCTAGAAATCGCTTCAAACGAATCTTTAACCAAATTTGGTTGATTCGGAATCTCTTTAATATTCACACGATAACCATCAAACTGCCAACGCAAATAATCAATCGAGCCAATCATTGGAACCGAACCATGTTCTTCGCCAACATATTGTTTGTAATGATAATTCAACGATTTATTCTTTGATAATTTCAAACGTTCATCCACCTTTTTTATGCTTTGATAATGATCGCGTAAATGATTTGTATTTTGACTTTCTCCGACTTGCGTAATCATCAAAAATCGATTCTCGAAAGAATGATTTTCTAAGTTTTGATAAAGATTCAATAATTCTTTGTCATTAAACCAAATACTTGGATCGTGCGCAACATATCCATTGAAAGTTTTGGGGTGATTGTACAAGGTTTTCAACGCAAAATAGCCACCCAAAGAATGTCCAATTAACAAACGAAAATCATTCACACGATAATTTTTCTGCATAAAAGGAAACAATTCAGTTTGAATAAAATTGAGGAAATTAACATCATTCACATGTGTAAAATCTTTTGTTCGATCACCATTTTTATTTGTAATTCCAACAATAATCGATTCGGGCATTTCTGGATAAAAACCAGATTGAAATTTAGAAACTACGCCTGTTAAAAATGTAAAATTAGATTCGGCATCTAACACATAAATCACTGGATAATTTACTTTTTGAAGTTTATTATTGGTATACGACTCGGGAAGATTCACCCAAATTTCTCGTTCAGTATTTAAGATTTTAGAATTTATTTTTTGAATTTCACCAATTGATAATTTTTCTTGCGAAAAACCGATTTGAAAGAAAATCAAACAAAATAAAAGTAGGAATTTTTTCATGTATAAAATTTTCCTAAAAATAGCTATTTAGAATTATTCTACACAAATGATTTTGGACAGAAAAAACGACCTCATCATGAAGTCGTTTTTCTGTATAATTTGTATTTTTTTAACTAAAAATATTCCATTTCAAGCCAAGTTGAAATTTGAAATCTCGGTACGGAACATTTGGTGCTGCAAAATAATCAGGTTGTTTTGTAAACGACGCATTGATATGCTCACCACGAATGTAAAAACGCATATTACGAACCTTGAAATTGATAAAAACATCCAAAATAGGATAACCACCAATCTCTTGTATACTTGCTGGATCTTGCAATGCAAATTCGTTCAGAATTGGGATGTAACGCAAACCATTGTATTTCGTAAAATATGTTGCATTAATACCAGCTTGTAATTGAGCATTCTTATTGAATAATTCTCCTTGCCAATACAATGTTTCACGAATTAAGAAATCTGGCAAAGGCATATATTCTTCGTTTTTCGTTACTTTTTGATATTGCGCTGTCGAAACCAAATTAATCTTTCCGAAACGTAAATGATTTTCACCTTTTATTTTGAAATAATTAATATTATCCGTCAATTGTTTATAAACCAACAATTCGTTTAAATATACTTTATTGTCAATATTATAAATTGAGGCTTCTAAGGTTGTATTAACTTTATCTAACTTTAACTTTGCAAAAATATTTTGAACATTTTCTGTTTCAAATTTATTAACGTAGTTAAAATTATTAAAGAAACTTTGATTGTAAACTGCATTCAACGAAGGAAGTTTTGACTGAATAACCGCTCCAGCACTCAATGTATAACCTTCTATCGGCGTCACATCTAAAACCGCATCTACATTGTAAACACTTTTGTAATTATCAGATTGCAGATATTCAACATTTCCGTAAAGTTTCAATTTTTCATTCCAATCAAAATCCACTTTTCCAAGAACTCCAAAAAGATTTTCCTCTATTTGCTTTGGAACTGCAATAATCGTCATGGCTTGATCAGCAAAAACGCGCAAATTCTGGAATTTAACACCAGCCTCTATCTTCACACGATCTGTCCACTGAAAACCAGCAGTTGTCGTATTGGATAAATCTGTAAAACTCTTTTTACTTCTATAATCCATTCCTGTAATAATCGGTGTAGAATATAAAGTTCCGTTTGGTGACGTATCCTCGTAGCGATATTTTTGTTTTTCGTACGAAAATTTATTCTTCAATTCAATTGGATTATAAAAAGTCGAATCTTTTTCATTCATCTTTTTTAAGATTCCGTACGAAGCATTCAATTCAATTCGACGTGCATCAAACTCAGATTTTGCTGTTTGTGAATTCACGGGAATATTACGAACATTCGTCATTCTGCGCTCATCTTGTAAAATAAAATCGTTGATATCCTCTATTCCACCGTTCTCATTATTTTTCAGATTTTGTGCTGCATAGTTCCACCACAATTTGAAACGTTCCGATTTTGTTTTATAATTTGATGAAAAAACAAAGGTATTATTCTGCGCTTTTTCATGACGATAACGACCTTCAGAAATTAATCCACGATAATGAAACGTATAATTGAATTGCTTGTTGAAATTATGCGAAAATGTTGAAGACAAAAAGTTACCTTCTTTAACACCATTCTCGTAAATAAACTCGGTATATGGCGTTTTGACATCATAATATTTGATATCATTTGCATAATAATAATTGTATTTTTTACCAGTTGGTAACATCGACGGATTGAATGGCGTATTTTGATACTCCAAATCCACCACTACACCACCAACATTCGGAAAAAATAATTTTCCGAACGCATCATTGCGAATAAAATTTTGATTATAATAGTTTTTGATACTTAATGTCGTATCCAAAACCTCTGGTTTTCTGCCATTTGTCCAAAACTTATAATCGTCTATTTTGGTTTTATAATATGTAACCGAATCATTTGTTGATGATCCTTTTAATGGTTTTAAAACTTTTATTGAATCCTCCTGAGCTTGCGCTACAACAGCTCCTAATAAAAATAAACCAATGATTGTTTTTTTCATCCTGTTGAATAAATCCTTACAAAAGTAATCTAAAATTGAGAGATACAAAAAAACCCACTTATTTCTAAGTGGGTTAAATATTTTATAAATCTTTCTTAAAAAGTGAAAGTTGTTCCGTCAGCGCCGTCTTTTAGTTGGATACCTAATGCACTTAATTCATCACGAATTTGATCTGATAATGCCCAATTTTTATCTACACGTGCCTGATTACGCATTTCGATTAGCATTTTTACAACACCATCTAATTTATCTGAACTTTCGTTTGCAGCTTCTGTATCCAAACCTAAAACATCATGAACAAAACCATTCATAATTGCTTTTAAACGTTCTAAATCTTCTGCTATAATATTCTCGAAACTATCTTTGATTGAATTAATCATTTTCACTGCATCAAATAAATGTGCGATCAATATCGGCGTATTGAAATCATCATCCATTGCGGTATATAATTTCGTTTCTAATTCATCAATATTAACGGTAGATGTTTTCTTTGGCGTAATTGTTTCTAATGTTTTTAATGCTTCAACCAAACGATTATATCCCTTTTCGGAAGCTAACATTGCATCATTCGAAATATCTAAAACACTGCGATAATGCGCTTGTAAGAAACAAAAACGTACAACAGCTGGATGAAATGGTTTTTCGAAGAAATCATTTTCACCATTCACTAATTGCATAGGTAAAATGTAATTTCCAGTCGATTTACTCATACGCTGACCATTCATCGTCAACATATTCGCATGCATCCAATATTTTACTGGTTCGTGACCATTAGAACCTTTTGCTTGCGCAATTTCACATTCGTGGTGAGGGAATTTAAGATCCATTCCTCCTCCGTGAATATCAAAATAATCTCCAAGATATTTTGTGCTCATCACTGTACATTCTAAGTGCCAACCAGGGAAACCATCTCCCCAAGGAGAAGCCCAACGCATAATGTGAGCAGGCGAAGCGTTTTTCCAAAGTGCAAAATCCACTGGATTCTTTTTCTCTCCTTGCCCGTCTAAATCTCTTGTATTATTGATTAATTCTTCGATGTTACGGTTACTCAATTCACCATAATCAAGTCCTTTTTTGTTGTAAGCTTCCACATCAAAATAAACTGATCCGTTTACTTCATAAGCAAATCCTAAATCAATTAATTTTTCTGCTAAAGCAATTTGTTCTAAAATATGACCTGTCGCTGTAGGCTCGATTGTTGGAGGTAGTAAATTAAATTTTTCTAAAACTTTATGAAAATCAACTGTATACTTCTGTACGATTTCCATTGGTTCTAATTTCTCTAATTTAGATTGTTTTACAAAACGATCATTTTCTACATTTCCATCATCCGTTAAATGTCCAGCATCAGTAATATTACGAACGTAACGAACTTTGTAACCCAAAAATTTTAGGTAACGATAAATCATATCAAACGACATAAACGTACGTACATTTCCAAGATGCACATTACTGTAAACGGTAGGTCCACAAACATACATTCCAACATTATCTTGATTAATTGGTTCGAACGTTTCTTTCTGTCCCGTTAAGGAATTATGTAATTTTAATTGATTTTCTTTTACCATTTTATAGGATTTATAATTTAAACATTGAAAGGAGTTTTCATTCCGATGTACGAAATAAACTCTTTTCTTAATTGCTCACTTTCTTTAAAAGCTCCACCAAATTCAGCTGTTACAGTACTTGATTCGATATCTTTAATTCCGCGCGAATTTACACACAAATGTTTCGCATCAATAATACATGCAACATCATCAGTTCCCAAAGCTTCTTGCATTGCTTTCACAATTTGCATTGTCAAACGCTCTTGTACCTGCGGACGTTTTGCATAATATTCTACAATACGATTCATTTTAGACAAACCGATTACTTTCCCTTTCGAGATGTAACCAACATGTGCACGTCCAACGATTGGTAAAAAGTGATGCTCGCAAGTCGAATAAACCACGATATCCTTTTCAACCAACATTTGATTGTAGTTATATTTATTTTCGAAAGTTGACATTCCAGGCTTACGCTCTGGCAATAAACCACCAAAAATCTCTTTTACGAACATTTTCGCAACACGTTTTGGCGTTCCTTTCAAACTATCATCTGTTAAATCTAAGCCTAAAGTTTCCATGATGTTACGGAAATCCGCTTCTATCTTTTCCACTTTTTCTTCAGCAGACAACTCAAATGCATCAGCTCTCAAAGGCGTTTCTAAGTTTGCTGACATATGGTCGTCCCCCATTTCGTCATGAAGATGTTTATCACACATTACATAAAAATTTTAGCAAATTTATAAAAGATAGTGTTATAAAACCTTATCAAAACTCAATTATTCCAACTGAAATGATTTCTATTATTTATTGAACCGATGAAAAGATTATCTTTGAAGTATCACAAATTCGAAAAAATGATCAAGAAAACTTACGGCATCGATTTTCTTTCGTTCGAGGACTACAAAGGAATCAAAGAAGGAAACATCGAAATTGAACTTAATGAAGCAAGTAAACAACAAATCTTAAAATCTCAACAAAATGTTGCTAAAATAGTCGCTTCTGGGCAAACAGTGTATGGAATAAATACTGGTTTTGGTCCACTTTGCGATACTAAAATTTCGGAAGAAGAAACACGTCAACTTCAACACAATTTATTAATCAGTCATGCGGTTGGTGTTGGAAATCCAATCAAGAAAGAAATTTCTAAAACCATGTTAATTGCAAAAGCACATGCTTTATCAAAAGGATATTCTGGTGTGACTTTAGAAGTTGTGGAACGAATTTTATTAATGGTCGAAAAAGATATTATTCCTGTTGTTCCAGAAAAAGGATCTGTTGGAGCATCTGGAGATTTAGCGCCTTTATCACATTTATTTTTACCATTAATTGGTGAAGGAAAAGTTTGGGATGGCGATACAATTATTTCGACAAAAGAAGCATTAGCTAAACACAACTTACAACCTTTACATCTTTCTGCGAAAGAAGGTTTAGGATTAATCAACGGAACACAATTCATTTTATCTCATGCTTTAAATGGTTTAGAAAAATTTGAATATTTATTGAATTTAGCTGACGTTGCAGGCGCTTTATCATTAGAAGCTTACGAAGGTTCTCCTCGTCCATTCGAAGAAGAATTGCACCAAGTTCGTCCATTCAAAGGAACATTATTGGTTGCAGAACGCATGCGAAATTTATTGAAAGGCTCTGAAATTGCTTTCTCTCACGCAGATTGTGGTCGTGTACAAGATCCATATTCATTACGTTGTATGCCTCAAGTTCATGGCGCATCACGAAATGCTTTTTTCCATTTACAAGAATTAGCAGAAATCGAATTAAATTCTGTTACCGATAATCCAATCGTTGTTTCGGATGAAGAAGCTATTTCTGGTGGAAACTTCCACGGACAACCATTAGCAATGGTGTTAGATTACGCAACAATTGCCGCTTCAGAATTAGGAAACATTTCAGATCGTCGTCAATATTTATTAATCGAAGGAAAATATGGTTTACCAAAATTATTAACAGAAAGTTCTGGTTTAAATTCTGGTTTCATGATTCCTCAATATACATCTGCTGCGCTTTGTACAGAAAACAAAACATTGTGTTTCCCTGCATCGGCAGATAGTATTCCGACTTCTTTGGGACAAGAAGATCATGTTTCGATGGGAAGTATTTCTGGACGAAAATTCAACCAAGTTTTAGACAATGTAGAACGTATTTTAGCAATCGAATTAATGTACGCTTGTCAAGGTTTAGAATTTAGAAGACCACGTAAAACAAGTGCATTCTTAGAAGAAGTTTTCGCAAAAGTTCGTTCGGTATGTCCTAAATTAGAAGACGATCGTTTGATTGGAGATGACATCAACAATATTATTGATTTGTTGCAAACAGATGATTTCAAAAAATTAATATTAAGTTTTTAAATTATCCTTTTCATCCAGAATTTGTCGAAGGATAAACTATTAATAATATAGAAAACTACTATATATAGAAGACTCTTCGACAGGCTCAGAATGACAATTACAACAACGACAATCAAGTAAATATCATTCCAAATAAATGGAGGAATTTAAAAAAATATAATGTGTTCCTGAAACAAGTTCAGGATGACTTAACGATTAGTCAAGTTGAATTCATTTCAACTTCGCATCAAATTAAAATGTAATATGCTAAAATTCGATAAAAAATCATTCGTCCATTTGTTGGTGATATTTTAGTCGTGATTTTTATTTACTATTTTATCAAAGCATTTATCAACACAAAAGCAATTAACATTGCAATTTTTACATTGACTTTTTCTTTTGTTGTAGAAATTTTACAATATTTCAATTTTGTAGAAATAATTGGTTTAGGACATAATAAAGCAGCTCGAATAATTATCGGAACATTTTTTTCTTGGATTGATTTACTATGTTATTTCATCGGATTTGTTCTATTATTTTTTATTGATAAAGATTTGAAGAAAAAAAATGTAATTTGAACGAGATTTCTCAACAAGCTCCTTTAGATTTGAAAATCTTA